>NZ_JBAMDC010000431.1:0-5202 GCF_036961605.1 Streptomyces sp. KLMMK | reverse complement strand
GCGGCGGGGGAGCGGAGCAGGGCCGGCAGCCGCGTGGCCGAGGTGCCGAGGCCGGTGGGGGTGCCCAAGGGCGGGGTGACGGGCGCCGGGGCGCCCTTGTGGCGCAGGAGGTCCTCCTCGCCGTAGCGGCGGCACTCCCGGTGCCAGTGGAGGATGCCGGCCATCCAGTCCTGCAGCTCCTGGGCGTACCTCCCGAGCGCGGCCCGCGCCTCGTCGTCGAGACCGAAGTCCTTGGCGAGGACCGGCAGCTGGTAGTCGACCACGTGCTGGAACTCCCGCATCCGCGAGGCCTGGAGGTCGGCGACGATGCCCAGCGCTTCCGTGCGCCCGCAGTCGAAGAAGTTCTCGACGACCAGGACGGCGTTGTGGACCTCGCCCTCGAACTGGATCTCCTTCTGGTACGAGAACATGTCGTTCATCAGGGTGGCGTAGTCCATGGCCGCGTTCTCCATGGCCCGGACCGGCTGGGTGCGGTAGATCTCCGGCGGCAGCGCCGTGCCGAGGCCGTTGCGGCACAGCGTCAGGGTCATGTCGGACCCGAAGGTCTGGCGCCGCATCTCGATGTAGTCCACCGGGTCGGGGATGCGGTGCTGCTTCTGGTTCCACAGCTCCCACAGCCAGGCGTCGAGCATCGCCTTCACGGCGGCGTGGAGGCCGGCGCGCTCCTCCTCGGTCATGGCCGCGGTGGTACGGGCCCACAGGTCCGCGAGTCCGATTTCCATGACGTGCTCCGGGGGCGGGGTGACGGGGGAGCCCACCGGCATGAACAGCAGCAGCCGGTCGGTGAGCGCCTGCGCCGCGGCCATGCCGGCCGCCCCCGTCTGCCCGCCGAAGGCCACCGGGTAGTAGTCGTCGCCGTACGTGCCCCAGGTCAGCCAGTCCGTGGCCACGTCGAGTTCCCCGCTGGTTCCGCCGGGGTGGAGGCCTGCCGCGCACAGCGCGAAGTCGTAGTCCGCGAGCTTCTCCGCGGTCCACAGCCCCGAGCCGGGGACGGCCGGGTCGGGAGCGAGCATCCCCATGCGGCGCCCCCACGCGATGTTGTTCCGGCGGGAGGTGTCGAGGTGGGGGTTGAGCCGCAGCGGATACGGCATGGGGAAGTCCGGCAGCGGCAGGTGGCCCACGGCCTGGAACGGCACGTGGGTGTGGCGGCGCAGCCGCGCCGGCGCCGTCGCCGCGATCGAGGTGAACATCCGCGCCGCGGACGTGCCCAGCCCGAGCGGCCCGGCGAGCAGTGCCCCGGGGGCGTTGACGGCCTCTCCCGGGGCGTCGTTCATGTAGCGGCTGGAACGCATGTGCCACTCGTGGCCACCGGACTGCCAGTCCTGGAGCCCCTTGACGTAGGCGAAGGCATCGAGGCGGGACTGCGGGTCCAGGCCGTGCAGTTCGAAGAGGGGCGCCAGCTCGGTCAGGGCGGTGTGCTCGAACTGCTGGAGCCGGGAGGTGAGCCAGTCGTTGACAGTGTCGGCCGCCTGCTGGGTGTCGCAGCCCAGGAACCGCTCCAGGACGAGGACCGCATTGGCCAGCTCGCCCTCGGCCTCGGTCTCCCGCTCGTACGAGAAGAGGTCGTTGCGCAGATGCACGCCGTCGGCGAAGGTGTCCTTCAATACCCGCATCGGCCGGCTCGCGGCGACGGCCCCGGGGACCTCGGCGCCCACCGCGAACTCGACGAGATTGGCCGACCAGGGGGCGCCGCCCACCTTGCGGCGCATCTCGATGTACTCGATCGGGTTGGCGACGCGGCCCTCGTTGATATTGGACAGTTCCCAGACGGACTCGTTGAGCAGGTGCCGCGTGCTCTCGATGAAGCGCCGGCGCCAGTCCTCCGACATCGAGGGGACCGTGCGCGCCCACAGGTCCGCGAGACCCGCCTCCACCGGGTTGGTGGGCTCGGGGGTCTCGCCGGCGTCCAGGGGCATGAAGGCGGGCAGCCGGTCGAGATAGGCCTTCGCGCCCGCCATGTCACCGGTGCGCTTGAAGACGTCGAGGAAGTGGTCGTCGAAGAAGAACACCCAGACGTACCAGTCGGTGACGAGATCGAGCACCGGGCCGGACGCCTCCGGATGGGTGTACGCGCACAGCAGGGCGTAGTCGTGCGCGTCCAGGTCCGCCTGGTCCCAGATGCCGGAGCCCTCCAGCATGTTCATCTCGCGGGCCCAGGCCCTGGAATGCTCCCGGGCGCCTTCCACGTGGGGATTGAGGCGCGCGGGATACGGCATGTAGAAGGAGGGGAGAGCGAAAGGGTGCGACATGGCCGCCCACGCTAGTTCGCGTGCCCCTGGCAGGTAGATCGGAAGGTCATATTTCCCCTCAATGAGGTGAAAGCCCGGGCCGAGCCGCTTAAGGATCTTGAGTTCGGTGCCGCCGCTTCCGCGGGCCCCGGCGCGGGGGCGCGCGCCGTTCCGCACGGTGATCGCCGCACTACCTTGCGTACCGAGATCTGTTCGGCCCGCGTAGTGTCGGCTCCATGGGCGATGAAGCGCTGCAGCAGGACGTACTGGACGAGCTGGGTGAGGACAGGATCCAGGAGCTCGCAGGAGAGCTCGGCACCGACGCGGACGGGGCGACGAGGATGGTCCGGGAGACCGTCGCCGCCCTCCCCGAGGAGCTCACCCGCCAGGAGAGCGCGACCCCGGCCGGAGCAGCCGGCGCGGGCGGGTTCGGCGGCCTCGGGGGCGGGCTGGGCGGAGGGCTGATGTCCGGCGTCCTCGGGAAGATCACCGGCCCCGTGGCCGAAACCGTCGCCAAACGCACCGGCCTGCCGGTCGCCCAGGTCACCCGGGCGCTCGAACTGCTCCTGCCGGTCGTCATGACCACCATCGCCAAGCGCCGGGGAAGGAAGAGGTAGACCGTACGGCCGGGCAGGGGCCGCCCGCGGGGCCGCCGCGGACACCTCCTGCGGCAGGGCTCCCGGCCGTGGCCTGCGGCGGGCCCGGAGGGCACGGTGTGCGGCTCGCATAACATCGTGGCGTATCCCGGGCCCCGGACAGGGGCCGCCGCCAGCCGACGATGGAACCTCCGAGTGCCCCGATCCACCTGCCCCGACGCCGGGAGCGCCGTGCCGCGTGCCGCCTCCCGCCGGCGCGCCCTGCGGGCGCTGGGTGCGCTGGCCGTGCTCGCGGCGGTGACCGGGTGCGCGAGTGCGGGCGAGCCCGTCGGCGCCGGCCGGACGGCCCCCGCCTCGGCCCCGTCCAGACTGTGGCCGCAGGCGACGCCGGCCCCGTCGCCGAGCGGCCCGCAGCACGACGGCGAGACGGCCACGAAGGTCCCCGGCGTCGCGCCCGTCCCCTCCGGGGACATCCACAAGGTGGACGCCTACGCCGCGGTCAAGGCCGAGGTCACGGCCAGCCGCAACAGCGTCACGGGGGCCGACGCCCTCGACGACGCGACCGCCGCGAAGGTCGCCTCGTCGTGCTCCTCCGCGCAGCGACAGCAGCGGGACTGCCCCATCCGCAGGCCCGTCTACAGCGACCTCACCGGAGACGGCCGCGAGGACCTCATCGTCGGCATCGAGATGGAGGACCACTTCCTCTCGCTGCGCGCCTACACCCTCGTCAAGGGGGTGCTCACCCGCGTCCTGTCGACCGTCGCCCAGCCTTCGTCCGTCGAGGTCGCCGGCCGCGACCTGATCGTCTGGGAGCCGTGGACGACGCCGCACTACGCCCTGCGCTCGGTCTACACCTGGAACACCCAGAACCACTACATGGACTTCCGGCGCTACGAGATCCGCCGCGCCGAGTCCGGCGCCGCCCCGGCCACCCCGCGCGCCCCGGAGCGTCGCCGGTGACCGCCCGGCCGCGGCGCCTGCGGGGTCTGCGGGCCCGCCTCCGCAGACTCTCCCGCCTCGGCTCGCTCTACGGGAAGTTCACGCTCTTCCTCGCCGTCGTGTGCTGCGTCGTCGCGACCGTGCTCGGCGTCCTCGTGCACGTCATCGTCACCCGGCAGACCGTCCACCAGGCCCGCTCCGAGGCCCTGTCCCGGCTCGACGCCGCCACCAGGGCCTACGCGTCCGGCGACCCCATGCACCGCCCCGCGGCCCTGAACCCGCCCGACCTCCCGCGGCGGCTCCAGGAGATGGCGCTGCGCGGCGAGCGCGGCACCGCCCTCGGCGACCACGACGGCACCCCGACCATGTGGGCCGCCGGGCCGGCCGACGCCGGGGTCATCGCCGCCCGGTTCGACTACCGGCACAGCAAGGACACCATCGACGGCCTCGACCGGGCCATCGCCGGCTCCGCCACGCTCGCCATCGGCGGCACCCTGCTCATCGGCGTCTTCGCCGTCTCGCGGGTCACCCGCAGGCTGCACCGCACCGCCGACGTGGCCCGCCGCATCAGCGCCGGCGACCTCGACGCCCGCGTCGCCGACCCGCGCACCACGCGCCCCGCCCGGGAGCAGGACGAGGTCGCCGCCGTCGCCGCGGCCCTCGACGCCATGGCCGGCACCCTCCAGGCCCGGCTGCAGAGCGAGCAGCGCTTCACCGCCGACGTGGCCCACGAACTGCGCACCCCTCTCGCGGGGCTGCAGGCGGCCGCGGACCTGCTGCCGCCGGGCCGGCCCACCGAGCTCGTGCGCGACCGGGTGCAGACGCTGCGCCGCCTCACCGAGGACCTGCTGGAGATCTCCCGGCTCGACTCCCTGACGGAGAAGGCCGACCTCGACGCGCACCTGCTGGGGCGGCTGGCCGAGCGGGCCGTGCGCGCCTCCGGGATGGAGGCCGAGGTGCGCGTCCTGAAGGACGCGTGCGTGGAGACCGACCGGCGCCGCCTGGAGCGGGTGCTGAGCAACCTGCTCGTCAACGCCCACCGGCACGGCCGCCCGCCCGTCGTCGTCACCGTCGACGGGCCCGTGGTCTCCATCCGCGACCACGGCGAGGGCTACCCGGGCTACCTCCTCGAACACGGCCCCCAGCGCTTCCGGACCGAGCCCACGAGCACCAGCACCAAGGGCCACGGCCTGGGCCTGACCATCGCCGTCGGCCAGGCCCGGACCATCCACGCGGAGCTGACGTTCGCCAACGCCCCCGACGGCGGGGCGCTCACCACCCTGTGCCTGCCCGAGTACGAGGACAGGCCGGAGGAGCCGGAGTAGGCGGAGCAGAGCCCGTCGGTCAGGCAGCCCGTGGCCCGTCGGTCAGGGCGGTGCGGGTGCCGAACCACCGGGCCAGCGCGCTGCCGAGGGCATCGGTCGCCGCCGGCGGCGCGG
>NZ_JBAMDC010000430.1:0-5218 GCF_036961605.1 Streptomyces sp. KLMMK | reverse complement strand
CGCCGCCGCCCTCCGCTCCGAGGCCCTCGCCCTCGCGCCCTTCCCCGCGCCCGCCCCCGCCGGAACGGAGGCCGCATGTCGCTGATCACCACGCTCGCCCGGATGGAGGCCGTGCGGGACGGCCGGGCCCGGCCCCTCACCACCGTGCGTCACCGGCATCTGGCGGAGCGGCCGCTGGTGTTCGTCCCGCTGACCACCGCCGGTGAGGCCGGCGCCCCGCTCGGCGCGCTCGTGGGCACCGACCGGGAGCGCCCCCGCCTCCTGGCCGTGCCGCAGCCGCGCGACCGCGACCTGCGCTCCGCCTTCCTCGCCGAGCTCGCCGAGGAGATGCTGCCCTACCTCGAGGGGTTCGCCGAGGACGTCACCCAGGAGGAGCGCAAGGAGACCGACCCGGAGACGGGCAAGAGGGTGACCGTCCAGGTCGAGCTGTGCGCGGGCGCGCCGCAGCTGCTGGTGCCCAGCGCCGCGGGCGTCGCCTACGTCCGCCTGCTCGGGCGTTCCATGCGCTTCCGCCGCACGGCCGAGCAGGACCCCGAGACGCCCCACCCCGCCCCGCCGCGCGTCCCGCTGCTGGGCCGCTGGCTGACGCACTTCGGCGAGCGCGCCCGCGTCCCCGGCTCGTCGCTGCTCCTGCCGGTGACACAGCTCCTCGCCCGCCACTGGGCCACGGGCCAGAGCACCCTGGAGGACCAGCACCTGGGCGCCCTGCTCGCCTGGATCGACCCCCCGGCCGGGCTGACGGGCGCGGAGGCGGCGCTGCGCGCCGAGCTCGCGCGGGACGCCGCGGGACAGCTGCTCCACCCGCCCGCGGGCCCGGCCACCGATCCGGCCTTCGACAACAAGCTCCTCGCCCCGGCGACCGCCCGCTTCGACGCGGGCCTGCCCGGCGCCGAGAAAGCGCTCCGCGAGCTGCTGGAGTCGCAGCTGCGCCCCACGTGGGAGGCGGTCTGGCGCGGCGTCGACCTGCTGCGCGCCCTGCCCGAGGGGGAGCGGGTCGGCGAGCGCTGGAAGCGCGACCGCTGGTCCTACACCGCGCACCGGGACCGCGTCCGGGCCGGCGAGCCTCCGCAGCCCCGGCGGGACGACGCGGTGACGGCCGCCCGCAAGCTCGCGGCGCGGGAGACCGCCCAGGCGCAGCTGGACGCACAGGAGGCGCTGGACGATCCGCTGGTGATGGCCGGGCGGCGGCTGGCGGGCGAGGCGTTCGCCGGGGAGGTCACCGACGTGGTGATGGAGTACACGGAGGCGAAGGTGCCGCGGCCCCGGCCGCTGGTCACGCTGCGCACGGAGGACGGCCCGCTGCTGTCCGACGGGGCGAAGGTGCACCGCGCCCTGCCGGGCGGCAAGTCCCAGCCCGCCGAGTTCGCCGGCCACGTGCCCGGCGACCCGGGCGCGCTGACGGTGCGTCTGACCGGCGGCATGGGGCGCGGCAAGGTGCCCGAGCCCGGCTCGGTGCCGGAGAAGGGCGACCGCGTCTGCTGGACGCTCTTCGAGCACGCCCCGCGCGGCGGCCCCGAGCTTCCCGACCCCGACCGCACGCCCTGGACGCACGGCGGCCCGCCCGGCGAGCCGGCGGCCGAGCTGCCCGACCCGGTGACCACGGAGGACCTGCTGTGAGGACGTTCACGGTGCCCACGGAGGGCGCGCTGCCGCCGCAGCGCGGGCGCGGCGCGGATCCGGGCGCGGCCGCCGAGGCGGTCACGCGCCGGATCCTGCACGACACGCTGCACAGCCCCGAGCGCGGGGTCGTCGTCGACTCCCCGCCGGGCGCGGGCAAGTCGACGCTCGTCGTGCGCGCCGCGCGGGAGCTGGCCGCGGCGGGCCGCCCGCTGATGATCGTCGCCCAGACCAACGCCCAGGTGGACGACCTAGTGCTGCGGCTGGCCGCCAAGGACCCCGAGCTGCCGGTCGGGCGGCTGCACAGCAGCGACGCGAGCCCCTACGACCGGGCGCTCGACGCCCTGCCCTCGGTGGTCACGTCCGCGAAGGCCGCCGAGCTCGCGGGCCTTCCGGTCGTGGTGTCCACGGCTGCGAAGTGGGCGCACACCAAGGTCGCCGAGCCGTGGGGCCACGCCATCGTGGACGAGGCCTACCAGATGCGGTCGGACGCCCTGCTGGCCGTGGCCGGGCTCTTCGAACGGGCGCTGTTCGTGGGCGACCCGGGCCAGCTGGACCCGTTCAGCGTGGTGGGGGCCGACGGCGTCGCGCAGTGGGCCGGGCTCTCGTACGACCCGTCGGCGAGCGCGGTGAGCACGCTGCTCGCCCACAACCCCGGCCTGCCGCAGCACCGGCTGCCCGTCTCCTGGCGGCTGCCCGCCTCCGCCGCGCCCCTGGTGTCGGCCGCCTTCTACCCGTACACGCCCTTCCGCAGCGGCACGGACCACGGCGACCGGCGGCTGACCTTCGGCGTGGGATCGGACGGCTCCGGCCCGGACCGGGTGCTGGACGAGGCGGCCGTCTCGGGCTGGGGCCTGCTGGAGCTGCCGGCCCGTCACACGCCGCGCACCGACCCGGAGGCCGTGGGCGCGGTCGCGCACGTGGTCCGGCGGCTGCTGGACCGCGGCGGGGTGACCGTCAGCGAGGCGGCGGACGGTCCGGTGCCGCTCACGGCCGCCCGGATAGCGGTCGGCACCGCCCACCGCGACCAGGCCGCAGCGGTCCGCACGGCGCTCGCCGGCCTGGGCGTGCAGGGCGTCACGGTGGACACGGCGAACCGGCTGCAGGGCCGAGAGTTCGACGTGACGGTCATGCTGCACCCGCTGTCGGGCCGCCCCGACGCGACGGCCTTCCACCTGGAGACGGGCCGCCTGTGCGTCCTCGCCTCCCGCCACCGGCACGCGTGCATCGTGGTGTGCCGCGCCGGCGTGGACCGGCTGCTGGACGAACACCCGTCGACGGAGCCCGTGCAGCTGGGCGTCACGGTGAAGTTCCCTGACGGCTGGGAGGCCATGATGGCGACGTGGGACCGCTGGTCGGAGCACCGGGTGGTGTGGCGGCCTTGACCGGGGGCCGGGCGGGTACCCGGGGGCCGGGCGGTACCCGGCGCCCGGCTGGTACCCGGCGCCCGGTGTGGCGTGGAAGCCGTGAGTCCAGGGGCGGCGGTCAGTCGAATACGGACGGCGGCGGTTCCGGCGACGGCTTCGCGGCCGCGTCCGTGACCGGCGTCGCGCCGCCCGTGAAGTCGGCCAGCGCCCGGCCGTGTTCGACGCGCCCCTGGTGGGGGTCGGAGGCGGCCCGGCGGGTCAGCTCGGCGTTCGGCAGCGCGTGGTCGGAGGCGAGCAGCACGGCGTTGCCGAAGCGGCGGCCGCGCAGCACCGCGGGGTCGGCGGTCAGGCAGAGCTCGGGGAAGACAGTGCCCACGGTCGCGATCTGGGACTTCACGTAGGCGAGCGGCGGGCCGTCCGCGAGGTTCGCGGCGTAGAAGCCGCCGGGCCGCAGGGCCCGCCGCACCTCGCCGGCGAATTCGGTGCTGGTCAGATGGGCGGGGGTGCGGGCGCCGGCGAACACGTCGGCGATGATCAGGTCGGCCCAGCCGTCCGGCACCTTGGCCAGCCCCTCGCGGGCGTCGCCGCTGCGCACCCGGATCCGCCAGCCGCTGTCGAGGGGCAGCTCGCGCCGTACGAACTGGACGAGCGGGGCGTCGATCTCCACGATCTGCTGGGTGGAGCGCGGCCGGGTCGCGGCGACGTACCGGGCGAGGGTGAAGGCGCCGCCGCCCAGGTGGAGGGCGTGGACGGGCTTGCCGGGCGGCGCCACGAGGTCGGCCAGGTGGCCGAGCCTGCGCTGGTAGGCGAAGTCCAGGTAGGAGGGGTCGTCGAGGTCGACGTGGGACTGGGGCGCGCCGTCGATCAGGAGGGTGAAGCCGCGGGGGCGGTCCCGGTCGGGCACGAGCTCGGCGAGCCCGCCCGCCACCTGCTCCGTGACCGCTGCGGCGGCGCGGCCGCGCCCTTGCTTCTTCTTGACCTTGCCCACCCCGCAAGTATCGCCCAGGGGCGGGGCCGGCCCGGCGGGACGGCCTAGCGGCAGCGGTCGACCGCCGCGATCGTCCGGGCGGCCTCGCCGAGGGCGTCGCGCAGGACCGCCGGGTCCGTGGCGGAGGAGAAGGCGGCCTCCGGGGCGACGAGCCAGCCGGCGCCGGTGAGGGGCTGCTCGTCGGGGACCACGCGCAGCCCCCGGCCGTGGGTCTGGGTGCAGGCGCTGCCCGGGACGTCCCAGGCGTCGGCGGTGCCGGGGGGCACCAGGAAACCGAGGGTGTCGCACTCGCCGTCGTGCAGCACGGGGCCGACGCCGTCGCGCAGCCGGAGGATGTCGACCGCCTCCAGGCCCTGGCGGGCGGGGACGGTGACGAGGTCGCACGGGCCGGCTTCGGGGCCGAGGCCCGGTGCCTGGGGTGCGCAGGGCGAAGGGCTGCGGTCCTGACGCGGCTGGTGCAGGGCCGTCGTCCGCGAGCTGCTGCTGTCCACTCCGGCCTCCACCAAGGGAAACCCCTCCTCCGCCGTGCCACTACGCTCCGCGTCGAGCGCGCTCGGGAGGTTCAACGCGCGAGGGGCGTCAACGGCAACGGGTACATGCCGTCACAAAGGATGGCAGTTCATGGCGGATCGCGGGTGAGATATCCGGTTTGTAGGTAAACGGGGGGCTGAATCCGGGGCCGAACGGGGGGAGCGGGGCCCCGATTGCCGGTACGGTCTTCTCCCGCCGAGCGCAGTCGGCGGAGTCACTCGCCAGAAGGGTGCGGCCATGGTGTCGTCCCACGCGTCCCCGTCCCCCCGCCCCGGGCCCGCCGGACCGGTGGATCCCGGCGGTCCGGACGGCAAGGGCAGCCGCCCGAACGCGGCCTTCAGACAGCTCCGCGGCGCGCTCTCGCCGGCCGAGTTCGCGGCGGCCGTACGACGCGCCGCCCGGGAGATCGGCGAGCAGGTCTCGTGCGACGCGCGCTACATCGGCCGGGTCGAGTCGGGGGAGATCCGCTGCCCCAACTACGCCTACGAGCGGGTGTTCCGGCACATGTTCCCCGGCCGCGAGCCGGAGGACATGGGCTTCGTCCCGCGCGAGGTGGTCCGCGGGCGGGGTGCGCGCGGCAGGGGCCCCGACGGCCGTCCCACCGGAAACGGCACCGGAAACGGCACCGGAAACGGCACCGGAAACGGCACCGGAAACGGCACCGGAAACCGCACCGGGAGCCGCATCGAGCAGCCCAAGGAGAGCGACGTGTTGC
>NZ_JBAMDC010000043.1:0-34145 GCF_036961605.1 Streptomyces sp. KLMMK | reverse complement strand
CGGCGCCCGGTCCGCCGCAGCCGAGCAGCACCGAGCTCGACTACGCCGGCCTCGTCCTGTGCGATCCCGACGAGCAGAGCGATCGCCGGGGCAGGCTGTTTCCTGACGCTCCCTTCGACGCGGTGACGGCCGAGTACCGCCGCCGCGCCGAAGCGGTGGCCGCGCTGCCGCTGCCCGGGCACGCCGTGCGGCCCCGCGAGTCGGCGGGCTCGTTCGACCACCGCTTCGACGCCACCGCGCGCGCCGACGTGCCGTCGGACGGCACCTGGCACACCATCACCGTCGCCCGGATCCCGGTCGGTCTGCGTACCGAGTACCTCTGCGTGCCGTCCGTGGAGCAGAGCGTGTACGGCACGCTGGTGCTCTCCAACGCCACCGGCCAGGCGCTGCTGGCCGGCCCGGTGGAGGTCACCGTCGACGACGACTTCCTGCTGACCGCCGCTCTGCCCACGCTCGCCCCCGGCGGTGTCCGCCGCGTGGGGCTCGGGCCGGCCGAGGGCATCCGGGTCACCCGCCGTACGAACCTGCACGAGTCGACCTCGGGCCTGCGCAACAACGTCACCGTCCTCGACCACCGCGTCCACGTGGAGCTGGCCAACCGGCTCGCGAGGCCCGTCACTGTCGAGGTCCGCGAGCGGGTGCCGGTCACCTCCGAACCGGACGTCCGCATCGAGGAGCGGGCCGACTGGACGGCACCCGAGCCCGGCACGGGCCCCGAACACCACGCCCCGGGCACCCGCGTCTGGCGGGTGGACCTGCCCGCAGGCGGCACCGCCGCCCTCGACGGCCGTTACGAGATCCGCATCCCGGCCGGCAAGGCCCTGGTCGGCGGCAACCGCAGGAGCTGACACCACCATGTCCACGTCGCCGAGCACCTCCTCGAACATGTTCCCGAACACGACGCCGGAGCCGATCGCCCTCCCCGTCACCGCCGTCACCTGCATGGAGGATCGCGCCCACATCGAGCGCACCGCCGTGCTCGACCTGGAGGCCGGGGTCCAGCGGCTGCGTCTGGGGCCGGTCAGCGCCCTGGCCGTCGACCGCACCCTCCACGCCGAACTGACCGCCGATCACAGCGCGACCGTGCTGGACGCGCGGATCGTCCGCACCTGGACGCCGCGCGAGCCGCTGCCGTCCGCCGACGACTCCGCCCTGCGCCGGCGCGTGCACCTCCTCGAAGAGGAGCAGCTCACCCTGGAGCAGCGACGCGATCGGCTGCGCGCCCGCCTCGACCTCCTGGGCCGCCTCGCCGCCGATGTGCTGCGGGAGATCGGCGAAGGCGCCGGCGCCGGGGAGGCCGAAGGGCCCCGCTGGGCCCGCGAGCTGGACCGGGTGGACGACGAGCGCGATTCGTACGGCGAGCAACTCCGCGCCGTAGAGGCCCGGCTGGCCGCCCTCGCCTCCGAACTCAGGGAGGTTCTGCAGGCCATGGACCTCTCCGAGGAGGAGCCGGCCGAGCTGGTCGGACACATCGAGCTGACCGTGGAGGCCGCGGCCGCCGGGCCGGTCGCGCTGCGCCTGAGCCATCTCACCGCGTGCGCGCTGTGGCGCCCCGCCTACCGGGCCGTGCTCGACGGGGACTCCCTGACGCTGGAGACCGAGGCGACGGTCTGGCAGCGCACGGGCGAGGACTGGTCGGACGTACGGCTGACGTTGTCGACGGAACGCTCGGCGCTGGCCACCGAGCCGCCGCGGCTGGGCGAGGACCGGCTGACACTGAAGGACCGCTCCGCCGCGGAGCGCCGCACGGTCGACGTCGAGCTGCGCGAGGAGGAGATCGCAGACCTCGGCCCGGTCCCGGTGCTCGGCCTGCCCGGGGTGGACGACGGCGGCGAGACGCGGGTGCTGCGCTCCCCCGCGCCGGTCTCCGTGCCCGCGGACGGCCGCGCCCACCGGGTACCGCTCTCCGTCTTCAGCACGGCCGCGAGCAGCGAGTACGCCTGCTCACCCGAGCTGTCTCCGCTGGTCACCCAGGTGGTGCGGTTCGACAACCTGTCCGGCCACGCGCTGCTCGCCGGGCCCGTGGACCTGGTCCGCGGCAGTGGCTTCAGCGGCCGCGGCACGCTGGACTTCACCGCTCCCGGCGCCCCCGTCGAGCTCGCCTTCGGCAGCTGCGACGACCACCGGGTGGTCCGGGAGGCCGAGGAGTCCCGTGACTCCGCCGGCATCATGCAGCGGACCGTGGTCACCCGCACGGTCCGGCTGCACCTTTCCCGGTTCTCCGCCCCCGGCGAGCAGGGCGAGCGGGTGGTCGTCCTGCGGGAGCGGATCCCGGTCTCCGAGGTCTCGGCGGTGGAGGTACGCCTGCGCAAGGAAGCCTGCTCGCCGGCGCCCGCCGTGGTCGACGCCGAAGGCATCGCCCGCTGGGACGTCCCCCTCCCGCCCGGCGGCCGCCGCACGGTCACCCTGGTCTACGAGCTGTCGGCGAGTTCGAAGGTCGCCGGGCTCTGACCCCGGCGGCGCCGGCCCGCTGCGTACACGCTGCCGGACCAGTACGTGTTACGCGGGGGTACTCTGCGTGTTTTCGTGACGGTTCGGTCCGCGGTGCGCAACCATACGGATTCCGGCTCGGCATCAGAAAGGCAACAACGCCAAGAGCGAGCAGCCGGCAAAGGGAAGCACCGAGGCAGGAAGAAGGACGGACGTGGCCGGCAGCGAAAGTGAGAACCCGGTAATCCCCTCCCCCACCCCGACGCCGTCTCGTCCCCGGACGAACCGGGACTGGTGGCCAGAACAACTGGACCTTCAGGTTCTCCACCAGCACTCGCCTCGGTCCAATCCGCTGGGCGCGGACTTCAGCTACGCGGAAGAGTTCGCGACCCTGGACGTGGACGCCCTGAAGCGGGACGTCTTCGAGCTGATGACGAGGTCACAGGACTGGTGGCCCGCCGACTACGGCCACTACGGGCCGCTCTTCATCCGGATGAGCTGGCACGCCGCGGGAACGTACCGCATCGCCGACGGCCGGGGCGGCGGTGGCTCCGGCGCCCAGCGCTTCGCCCCGCTCAACAGCTGGCCGGACAACGCGAGCCTGGACAAGGCCCGCCGCCTGCTCTGGCCGGTCAAGCAGAAGTACGGCCGGAAAATCTCCTGGGCCGATCTGCTGATCTTCGCCGGAAACTGCGCGGTGGAATCCATGGGGTTCAAGACGTTCGGTTTCGGCTTCGGGCGAGAAGACATCTGGGAACCCGAGGAGATCTTCTGGGGACCCGAGGACACCTGGCTCGGGGACGAGCGCTACCGCGGTGACAGGGAACTGACCGGTCCTTTCGGTGCCGTGCAGATGGGACTGATCTACGTCAATCCGGAGGGGCCCAACGGAAACCCCGATCCGATCGCTGCCGCCCGGGACATTCGCGAGACGTTCGGGCGCATGGCCATGAACGACGAGGAGACGGTCGCGCTCATCGTCGGCGGCCACACGTTCGGCAAGTGCCACGGAGCCGTCGATCCCTCGTACATCGGCCCGGAACCGGAGGCCGGCCCCATCGAGCAGCAGGGCCTCGGCTGGCGGAACACCTGCGGGAGCGGCAAGGGCGCCGACGCGCTCACCAGTGGGCTGGAGGGCGCATGGACCTCCGCGCCCACGACGTGGGACAACGGGTACCTGGACAACCTGTTCAGGTACGACTGGGAGCTGACGACGAGCCCGGCCGGCGCGAAGCAGTGGACTCCCACCGACCCCTCGGCCAAGGACACCGTGCCCGACGCTCATGACCCGTCGAAGCGGCACGCTCCCATGATGCTGACGACGGACCTCGCGCTGAAGCTGGACCCGGTCTACGCGCCGATCGCGAAAAGCTTCCACGAGAACCCGGACAAGCTGGCGGAAGCGTTCGCCAAGGCGTGGTACAAGCTGCTGCACCGCGACATGGGGCCCCTCCCCCGCTACCTCGGCCCGTGGATTCCCGAGCCGCAGCTGTGGCAGGACCCCGTCCCCGGCGTCGATCACCAGCTGATCACGGACGAGGACGTCGCCGCCCTCAAGAGCAGGATCCTCGCGTCGGACCTGTCCATCCCCCAACTGGTCACCACCGCCTGGGCGTCGGCGGCGAGCTTCCGCGGCACCGACAAGCGCGGCGGGGCCAACGGAGCACGCATCCGGCTCGCGCCGCAGAAGGACTGGGAGGCCAATGCCCTCCCCGAGGTGGCCGAGGCCCTCCGGACACTCGAGCAGCTCCGGCAGGACTTCAACGGCTCACAGGCCGGTGGAACGAAGGTTTCCCTCGCCGACCTGATCGTCCTGGGCGGGTGCGCGGCCGTCGAGCAGGCCGCGAAGAACGCCGGGCACGACATCACGGTCCCGTTCGCTCCGGGGCGCACGGACGCCTCGCAGGAGCAGACCGACGTCGAGTCGTTCTCGGTGCTCGAACCCAAGGCGGACGGGTTCCGCAACTACCTGCGGGCGGGAGAGAAGCTGTCGCCGGAGACCCTCCTGCTGGACCGCGCCAACCTGCTGACCCTGACCGCCCCCGAGATGACGGTTCTGGTCGGCGGCATGCGGGCCCTCGACACCGGCCACGAGCGATCGCCGCACGGCGTCCTCACCCACCGGCCGGAAACGTTGACCAATGACTTCTTCGTCAACCTGCTCGACATGGGCACGGAGTGGAAGGCGTCGGCCTCGGCCGAGAACGTATTCGAAGGCCGGGATCGCGCCACGGGCGAAGTCAAGTGGACGGCTACCGCCGTCGACCTCATCTTCGGCTCGCATTCCCAGCTCCGGGCCGTCTCGGAGGTCTACGGCTCCGAGGACGCGGGTGAGAAGTTCGCGCGTGACTTCGTGGCGGCGTGGGACAAAGTGATGAACCTCGACCGGTTCGACCTCGTCTGAACCTGGAGCCGGAGTCCCGGGCCGGCTGCTCACGGGCTGCCGGCCGGGGCCTCGGAACCCGCCCGAAGCGGGACGGCCGACGTGTCCCGGAGCCGGACGCTGCCGCAGGCTGAGCCTCCTGTGGCAGACTCATGATCACTTTTGAGCGAGCGCCCGGCAGGGCGTTCCGACTGACAGAGTGGGGAACTCATGACCAAGGTCCGGCTCAGCACCAACCATGGCGACATCGTGCTGGAGCTCAACAGTGAGAAGGCTCCGAAGACTGTCCAGAACTTCCTGGAGTACGTCGACGCAGGCCACTACAACGGCACGATCTTCCACCGGGTGATCTCGAGCTTCATGATCCAGGGCGGCGGCTTCACCCCCGACATGCAGCAGAAGCCGGCCAACGCCCCGATCGAGAACGAGGCGAACAACGGCCTCCAGAACAACCGCGGCACCGTGGCCATGGCCCGCACGAACGACCCGCACTCGGCGAGCGCGCAGTTCTTCATCAACACCGTCGACAACGACTTCCTCAACCACAGCTCGCCGACGCCGCAGGGCTGGGGCTACGCGGTGTTCGGCAAGGTCGTCGAGGGTGCCGACGTCGTCGATGCGATCAGGGACGTACGGACGGCCAACAAGGGGTTCCACCAGGACGTTCCGGTCGAGCCCGTGATCATCGAGCGCGCGGAGCGCGTGGCCTGACCCCGAGCGGGCACGGGGCGGGGGCGCCGTCACTCCCGGCCGACGCCCCCGCGACGGCTCACACGCGCCCGGAACCGGAGCCTGCGGTCAGTTCGGCTGCCGGCGGACCTGCTTCACCTCGCGGTCGACGGCCCAGGCGTCGGCGACCGGCCCGATGTGGCCGAGCTTGTCGGGGTTGATGACCGAGCGGATCGTCTGGATCTGCCCGTCGAGCACATCGAGGACCATGGTGTGGAGCACCTTGCCGTCCCGGTCCCGGAAGATCGCGCCGGGCTGGCCGTTGACCTCGTGCGGCTCGAACGACACCTCGATCCGGACCAGCCAGGGGTAGACCGTGCCCAGCAACCGGGCCACGTTCTCCGCCCCCACAATGGCCCTGGCCAGCTGCGGCGCCTTACCGCCGCCGTCCCCGACCATCTGCACGTCGGCGGCCAGCAGGTTCTGCAGCCCGCCCACGTCGCCGTTCTTCAGCGCGTCGAAGAACCGCGTCGCCAGTTCCTGCCGCTCCCGGCGGTCCGCCGCGAAGCGCGGCCGCCCGTCCTCCATGTGCCGCCGTGCCCGCACCAGCAGTTGCCGGCACGCGGCCTCCGAACGTCCCACCGCCGCGGCGACCTCGTCGAACCCGAAGGCGAACACCTCCCGCAGCAGGAAAACCGCCCGCTCCAACGGGCTGAGCCGCTCCAGCAACAGCAGCGCCGCCATCGACACCGAGTCGGCCAACTCCACCGACCGCGCCGGATCCTGATACGGATCACTCAGCAACGGCTCGGGAAACCACGGCCCGACGTACTCCTCCCGCCGCACCCGCGCGGAGCGCAGCACGTCGATCGAGATACGTGTCACCGCGGCCGACAGAAAGGCCTTGGCCGACGTGGGCCGTGTCGACGAGCCGTCGAAGCGCAGCCATGTCTCCTGCACCGCGTCCTCGGCCTCACTCACGCTGCCCAGAATCCGATAGGCGATCGAGAACAGCAGCGGCCGCAGCTCCTCGAACTCCTCAACCTTGCTCACGCCGAACCTCTCCCCGCTTACTCATGCCGATTCCGCTGCTGCCGACGCCGACGCCAACGCCGCTCAGTGGAACTGCCCGGGCTTGTAGTCGCCGGCCGGCTGCCGGGTGATCACGTTCATCCGGTTGGCCATGTTCATGAGGGAGACCAGGATGACCAGGGCGGTGAGCTGCTCCTCGTCGTAGTGCTCGGCGGCGCGGGCCCACACCTCGTCACTGACCCCACCGGCCGCGTCCGCGACCCGGGTCCCCTCTTCCGCCAGCTCCAGCGCGGCACGCTCGGCCTCGGTGAAGACCGTCGCCTCCCGCCACGCCGCCACCAGGTTCAGCCGCACCGAAGTCTCGCCGGCAGCGGCAGCCTCCTTGGTGTGTATGTCGATGCAGACGGCGCAGCCGTTGATCTGGCTCACGCGCAACGACACCAGCTCCTGCGTCACGGCCGGCAGCGGCGAGTCCTTGAGCGCCTTGCCCACCGCCATGAAGTGCTTGATGGCCTTGCCGGCGGTCGGGTCGGTGAAGAAGTTCAGTCGCGCGTCCATGGTGTGCTCCTCAGTGGTCGTTCGTGGCTACACCCCTGAGACGAGGCAGCCCGGACCCCTGTGACATGGACTGATGTGACCTGGATCTCCCCCCCCGTCGACGACGCGCGGGTAAGGGCAACAAGAAGGGCAAGGAGGGTTACCCACTCCTTGCCACTCTTAACTTATAGCGCACAGGGGGCCTTGCGGCAAGGCCCCGGCCGTGGGGCACAATCACGCACCTAGCTCAGAACCTGCCGAAATTGGAGACCCACGAAGTGCGTGTGTTGTCGTCGGATATGGACTCCCTGTCCACCAGCGCGTTCAACCTTCCCGACCACCTCTCCCCCAAGGCCGACCCGGCACTGATCGACGGCGACGAGCAGCACTTCGCAGCCATCTCCGAGAGCCTCCAGCAGGCGATCGCCGAACTGTCCGACCGCCTCGAAGCCGCGCGCAAGGCGCCCGGCGGCATCGGCCGGGAGGCGATGGACCGTGACGCGGAGATCCACCGCCTGACCAGTCGCCTGCGCACCCTGCGCCGCTTCGGCCTGGACCTGTGCCTGGGACACATCGTCCCTGCGGACAGCCCCGAGCCCGTGTACGTCGGACGCCTCGGCCTCACCGACAGCACGGGGCGCCGGCTGCTGCTCGACTGGCGCTCCCCCGCGGCCGAGCCGTTCTTCGCGGCGACCCACGCCAACCCGATGGGTCTGGCGAGCCGCCGCAGGTACCGCTGGACCCGCGGCCGGATCAGCGACTACTGGGACGAGGTGTTCACCGCCGAGGGGCTCGAGGGGCACGCCGCGCTCGACGACCAGTCCGCGTTCATCGCCAGCCTGGGCAGCAACCGGTCGGCCCGGATGCGCGACGTGCTCTCCACCATCCAGGCCGACCAGGACGCCATCATCCGGGCGGGATCCCGTGGCGCTCTCGTCGTCGACGGCGGTCCGGGGACGGGCAAGACCGTCGTCGCTCTGCACCGCGCCGCCCACCTCCTCTACTCCGACCCCCGCCTCGGTCACCGTCGTGGCGGCGTGCTGTTCGTCGGTCCGCACCAGCCCTACCTGGCCTACGTCGCCGATGTCCTGCCCAGCCTCGGCGAGGAGGGCGTGCAGACCTGCACCCTGCGCGACCTCGTCACCGAAGGCGCCGGCGCAGCGGTCGAGACCGACCCGGGCGTGGCCCTCCTGAAGTCCTCCGCGGACATGGTGAAGGCGATCGAGGCGGCCGTCAGGTTCTACGAGGAGCCGCCCACCAAGGGGATGACGATCGTCACCCACTGGTCCGACCTCCGGCTGAGCGCCGGCGACTGGGCGGCGGCCTTCGAAGCGGTAGAGCCGGGCACTCCGCACAACGAGGCGCGCGAGCAGATACGGGAGGAGCTGATCGCCATCCTGATGGACAAGGACGACGGCGACGCCCCGCCCGAGCTGCTCCGGAGGTCGCTGCTGCAGGACCGCGAGCTGAACGGGGCCCTCAACCGGGCGTGGCCGATGATCGAGGCGGGCGACCTCGTCGGAGATCTGTGGTCGGTTCCCGCCTACCTGCGCAAGTGCGCTCCTTGGCTCGGCCCCGACGACGTTCGCAAACTGCAGCGCAAGGACGCCCATGCCTGGACGGTGTCCGACCTGCCTCTCCTGGACGCGGCCCGGCAGCGGCTCGGTGACCCGAAGGCGTCCGTGCGCAAGCGCCGGCACGACGCCTCTGTCGCCGCCGAGCGTGCGCGCAGGTCCGCCGCCATCGACAGCCTGCTGCAGAACGTCGTCATGGACGAGAGCGAAGGCGCCGTGGGGATGCTGCACGGACGGGACCTGCAGGACACCCTGATCGACGAGAGCGCGCTGCCCGCCACCGCGCCGGACCTGCTCGCCGGCCCGTTCGCGCACATCGTCGTGGACGAGGCCCAAGAACTGACCGACGCCGAGTGGCAGATGCTGCTGCTGCGCTGCCCGTCCCGGAGCTTCACCATCGTCGGTGACCGCGCCCAGGCCAGGCACGGGTTCACGGAGTCGTGGCAGGAGCGGCTCGAGCGGGTCGGGCTCGGCCGGATCAACGTGACCTCCCTGAGCATCAACTACCGCACGCCGGAGGAGGTCATGACGGAGGCCGAGCCGGCCATCCGTGCCGCGCTCCCGGACGCCAACGTGCCGGCCTCCATCCGTAGCAGCGGCATCCCCGTGGTTCACGGATCCGTCGCGGATCTGGACTCGGTCCTCGACGCCTGGCTCGCTGCACACGACGACGGAATCGCCTGCGTCATCGGCGATCCCACGTTCCGGGAGACCTCCCGCGTCCGGTCGCTGACGCCGTCGCTGTCGAAGGGTCTCGAGTTCGACCTGGTCGTCCTCATCGACCCGGAGACGTTCGGCACGGGCATCGAAGGAGCCGTCGACCGCTATGTCGCGATGACCCGCGCGACCCGGCAGCTCGTCATCCTCACCAGTTCCTGACGCCTTCCTGCTCGGCCGCTGCCCCTGGCCGGTGCCGGGTACCTGCGTGTCCCTGTCCGTGCCCCCTGGCCGCATCGTCGCGACCAGGGGGCACGGCGCGTGCGAAGGCGGCACCAAGGCCAACAGGGCCATCAGGTTCGGCACTCTGTTGCGCAGGAGTGGACCGGAGTACTTTCCGCCCCATGGGGACACGCGCGCGGACCACCCGCATGACGTACAGATCGCTCCTGACAGCGGCCGTATGCCGCCCCTTTCGACCGGTCGGCCGGTCCCGGTCCCGGTCCCGGCCCTGGCCCCTTGGGCGCCCACCGATGACGGCTCGCATCCGCACCCGCACCCGTACGCGCACATTGGCCACCGGCCTGGCCGCTGCCGCACTCGCCGTGACGCTCGTCCAGGCACCTGCGCAGGCCGCTCACACCCCGCACCGCACCGGCTTCGAAACCGGCTTCGAACTCAGCAACGGAACCCGCTGGACCACCCAGGACGAGGAACAGCGCCTCCTGGCCGCCCTCGACCGGTCGAGCGACCGCGCCGCCGTCCGCCGTATCGGCACCACCCGCCAGGGCCGGCCGATCCAGCTGGTCCGCATCGGCCCGGCCCACCGCACCGCCGAAACCCTCCTTCTCACCTGCAGCCAGCACGGCGACGAACCCGCCGGCCGGGAAGCCTGCCTCATCAGCATCCGCGACCTCGCCCGCGCCACGGACCCGGATACGCTGCGCTTCCTCGAACGCACCACCGTCCTGTTCGTCCCCACCGCCAACCCCGACGGCCGCGCCGCCGACACGCGCACCAACGCGGACGGCGTCGACATCAACCGCGACCACCTCGCTCTCAGGACCGCAGAGAGCCGCGCACTGGCCGCCGTCATCCGGGACCACCGGCCCGACATCGTCTACGACCTGCACGAGTACGGCGCCACCCCGCCGTACTACGACAAGGACCTGTTCGACCTCTGGCCCCGTAACCTCAACACCGATCCGCGCGTGCACCGGGAGGCACAGACCCTCTCGGCGGACTATGTACGCCCCGCCGCCCAGGACGCCGGGCACAGCACCGGCACCTACGGCATCTGGACCGACCCCGCCACCGGCGACCCGGTCAAACAGGTCGCCGGCGACGGACAGGAGCGCATCCTGCGCAACACCTCCGGCATCAAACACGCGATCGGTCTGCTCATCGAGAGCCGCGTCAACCCGATGACGGAAGCGGAGAAGACGGACCCGGCCGTGAACAAGCGGCGTCGCGTGGAGTCCCACCTCGTCGCGCTGGACGGGACGTTCAGTTTCGCGGACGAACGACGCGCGCACATCACCTCGGCCACGGCCGCAGCACGCGTCAAAGGCCTAGCCGACCGGGGCCCGGTCCACCTCGCCGGCGCCGACAACGAACCCGCACCCCCCGACCGGACCCTGCCCGACCCGCCCTGCGCCTACCGGCTGACCGCAGAGCAGTACGCGGACATCCAGGACGAACTCGCCCTGCACGGCGTCAAGACCATCCCGTCGCCCGCGGGCGGTGCGCTGGTCCCGCTGCGCCAGCCGCTGCGGGCCCTGGTACCGCTGCTGCTGGACGCCAGGGCATCGTACGAACTGACCGCGGCCGAACCCGTGGAACACTGCTGACGACTGCAATGCAGAAATTCGGGGCGGGGCGTCACCCCGCCCCGCACACCTCCGGGGCCTCCTTCTTCAGGCCGAGCAGCCGGAAGTAGTTCTGCCCGAGGGCGATGTGGCGGAACGCCTTGTCGCCCAAGGCCTTGTTGATGCGGCTGGTGACCTCGAGCTCCTGCTCGTAGACCTTGTAGTCCTTGTCCCGGGACGCGACGAAGTCGGTGCCGGGAATGGCCCGGGTCGGATAACGGTCGAGGAACGCGGCGTACTTCTGCCGGACGCCGGGCTTACTGAAGTACTGGTCCTCCAGCACGCGCCAGCTGAGGTCCAGGTTCAGCTCGGGATGGGCGTCCAGGAGCCTTGTCATGAGGGCGATGTGCTCGTCAGGGTCCATGGTGGACAGTTCCTTGGACAGTCCCATGTGCGCCCACACGATCTTGTTCTGCGGGTAGCGCCTGAGGGTCTCCTCCATCAGGTGGAGGTACTTCAACGGTTCCTTGTCGTTGCCGAGATCCGAGTGGATGGTGATCGGAATCCCCCGGTCCCGCAGCACCTTCATGAACGGCGCCCAGTTCTTGATGTTCTCGCTCGTCGCGGACTTGTGGTGATTGGGGAACAGCGCCTGCTTGACGAGGTTCACCTCCCCCGCCCACCGGAACATCCCCGGGAACTCCTTGTCGTAGAGCGCGATCCCGGGCGGGATGGTCTCGGGGTGGTTGAGGTCCATGAAGGTCATGGAGAGCGCGAGGCCGGGGTCCTCGGGCTTCGCCTCCATGTAGTTCATGGCGTTGGCGAAGTCATTCTTCATACTCGGCACCACGGGCGTGCCGGGGCAGTTGAGGTAGTAGGTGCAGCCGGAGTCCACCGGCAGCGTCTGCCCGATGCCGTAGATACTCGCGTGGTGGACCCCGCTCTTGTTCAGATAGCCGTTGAGCTCCTCGAACGGAACCGGCCGGCCACCGAACGGACGGAAGTGGAGGTGGCTGTCGACCACCGAGGTGTACGGCTCCCTAGCACGGTCGAAACAGCCGTGTTCCGCCAAGGCGCTGCCTGCGCCTGCCGGAGAGGCGGCGATGGCCACCGCCGTCAGAACCGCGCCGGCGATACCGAGGCGCCTGCCGATCCGGGTCGCGCTGCTGATGACGGCCTCCGCTCATTCGGTGCGCCGGAGGCCAGGCCAGGCCTTCGAGAAGGTGCTGGCACACCGCACACTTTCGTCACAGGGCGCCACTGAATCATTCCTCTGCACGCGTACGGGAGGGCGCGCGGGGTGCACCCGAAGCACCCTCACCGGCTTTCACACCTCCAGGTGGCACAACACTCCCCCATCCGGCAGACACGACCGCGCGCTCCCTCCGCTCGACCACGCCGGGGCCGCCCCCTGCGCCCGCCCTCGTTGCACGGGGGTCAGCAGCGCGGATCCGGGCGGCCAGGTCCGCGTAGGGGACGGAATCTCCAGCCAGGGCTCGCACGGAATTCAGAGCCAGGCTCTTCGTGCCGTTGGCTTCGATTACGGGGCCGGGGACGACGTAGAACTGCCACTGGCCGACATCCAGGGGGTCGTAGTCCTCGTGGCTGGTGGCGGTGTGCACGGCGAAGACGTACACGTCGGCATTGAAGCTGGGCTCGGCCGCGTCACCGGTCTGCGGACTCCAGGTGCGGGTCCGGAGCCGATCAAAAACGATCTTCGTGACTTCGCGCTGGCTCCACGCCTGGAGGTAGGCGCTGCTCTTGACCTCGATTCTCAGCCCGTCGACAGCCAGCACGTCGAAGCTCTCCCACTCCTGGTTCCGCTGCAGTGCACCGACAGCGCGGTGTACGAGGAACTCCGCCAGCAGGCCCCGGGTGGTGTTGGTCTTGAGATCCGGAAGGGCGTACCGCCAGAAATCGAGAACGGTCGCTCCTCCCGCGCCGATGAACAGCTCCTCGCCGTCCAGCGGTGTAACAGGAGAGGGGATGTGCTGCAGAGGCACGACAGGATCCACCCACCGGGGTTTACACGGCCGGCAGTCCGATCCGCAAACCACTCGGCTGGGGGCGACACCTTGAAGCACTCAAAGCAATCCTTATCAAGGTGCCATGCATCCAGCCCCTGCCTTATGGTTCGCGTAAGCGCGGTGACGTACGAGGAGCGGGAGCACGAGCGTGGACACAGGCATGAAGATGATCGGGCTGATCGGCGGGATGAGTTGGGAGTCGACGGCGGAGTACTACCGGATCCTCAACGAGCGGACGCGTGAGCGGCTCGGCGGTCTCCACTCGGCCCGATGCGTGCTCTACTCCGTGGACTTCGCGGAGATCGAGCAGCTGCAGGTCCAGGGCCGCTGGGCGGAGGCCGGGGACGTCCTGGCCGGCGCCGCCCGGTCGTTGGAGGCGGCCGGCGCCGATCTGCTGCTCATCTGCACCAACACCATGCACAAGGTCGCCGGCTCCGTCGAGGCGGCGGTCTCGGTCCCGCTCCTGCACCTCGCGGACGCCACCGCGGCCGCCGTCCGCGCCGCGGGACTGCGCCGAGTGGGGCTGCTGGGCACCGCGTTCACCATGGAGCAGGAGTTCTACCGGGGCCGACTCGCGGCGGGCGGACTTGAGGTGTGCGTCCCGGACGCCGAGGGACGTGCGCTCGTTCACCGGGTGATCTACGAGGAGCTCTGCGTGGGCGTCGTCCGCGAGGAGTCGCGGGCGGCCTACCGCCGGGTCGTCGAGGAGCTCGTCGCCGCGGGCGCCGAGGGCGTCATCCTGGGGTGCACCGAGATCGAGCTGCTCCTCGGCCCCGAGGACAGCCCCGTGCCGCTCTTTCCCACTGCCCGTCTGCACGCCGAGGCAGCGGTCGACGCGGCCCTGGGCGCACACGCCGATCGAGGGGTCGCCCCTGCCGCTACGGCGCGTTGGTGAAGGAGCGGCGGTAGGAGCGGGGCGGCACTCCCCGGCGGCGTACGAACTGTTCGCGCAGGACGGCCGCGCTTCCGTATCCGACGCGGCGGGCGATCTCCTCGACCGGTAGGTCCGTGGTCTCCAGGAGTTCCTCGGCGCTGCTCAGTCGCAGTCCGCGGAGCCAGGCGTGCGGGGTGGTCCCGGTGGCGGCGGCGAAGCGGCGGGCGAAGGAGCGTTTGCTCATCACGGCGCGCCGGGCCAGTTCCGCGACGGGCAGCGGTTCGTGGAGGTGCTCGCGGGCCCAGGCGAGCACCTCGGCGAGACGCTCGTCCTGGCAGTTCTCCGGGACGGGGGCCGCCAGGTACTGCGCCTGCCCGCCGTCGCGGTGGGCGGGCAGCACCATGTCCCGGGCGATGGCGTTGGCCATCGCGGCTCCGTACTCCCGTCTCAGCAGGTGCAGGCACAGGTCGAAGCCCGCGGCGGCTCCCGCGCCCGTGGTGATCCGCCCTGCGTCGATGTAGAGGGCGTCGGGTTCGACGGTGACGGCCGGGTGGCTGCGTGACAGCAGTCCGGCGAACCGCCAGTGGGTGGTGGCGCGCCGGCCGTCGAGCAGCCCGGCCGCGGCGAGCGCGAACGCGCCGACGCAGTGGGCGGCGACCAGCGAACCACGCTCGTGCGCGGTCGACAGCGCGTCGAGCACGGCGGGAGCGGGCGGGTTGCGGAACCCGGCCCACGGCAGGGCGATCACCAGATCGGCGGCGGCCAGCCGGTCCAGGCCGTGCTCGATGGCGAGCGGCACGCCGACGTCGGTGGGGACCTGCCCGGGCCGGTCGGTGCACAGGGCGAAGTCGAAGCCGGGCAACCCTTCCCCGTGCGGGGCGAACACCTCGGTGACGATGCCGACGGCGAGCATGCCGACTCCGGGCGGCGCGTACGCGGCGACGGTTGCGAAAGGAGGCACGCGAGCAGTGTGGCACGAAACCTGCGATCAGCGGCAGAAGTGCCACTCGTGAACCGCCTTCCGGGACGGAAGGATTGAGGCCATGACAGACGCACCGCTCGGCCGCAGCGCCGTGTACACGATCCTGACCACCGGTTACGTCGGCTCCACCGGGCCCGGAGTCGCCGCCACCGTCTCGTACGTCTCCGACGCCGGCCGGCATGTGATCTTCGACCCGGGCATGGTGGCGAGCCGCGACGACATCCTCGGCCCGCTCGCGGAGCTGGGCCTCGGGCCCGACGACATCACCGACGTGGTCCTCAGCCACCACCACCCGGACAACACCATGAACGTGGGCCTGTTCGGCCGGGCCCGGGTCCATGACCACAAGGTGGAGTACCAGGGTGACCAGTGGAAGAACAGGGACGCGGAGGGCTACGAACTCACCCCGTCACTCCGTCTGATCCGCACCCCGGGACACAGCCCCGAGGACATCACCCTGCTGGCCGGCACAGATGCGGGCGTGGTGGCGTTCGCCGGCGACCTGTGGTGGCACTCGGAAGGGCCGGCGGACGACCCCGTCGCCCCGGACCGCGAGATACTGCGCGCCTCCCGGCTCCGCGTGCTGGCCGCCGCCGACCTGATCGTGCCCGGCCACGGCGGCCCGTTCCCGGCCGACGACACGGTGCCGCGCTAGGACCGTCGAGAGGTTCCGGTGGTTCAGCGCGGCCGGTTGTGGGTGGGGGCTTCGGCGGCGGTCTTGAGGTCGCGCAGCCACGCTTCGAGGCCCTGACGGAGGATCTCGGTCGCGGCAGGGACGTTCGCTTCGACCTCGGCACCGGTGTGGGTCTCTTCGGTGCTCACGCGGACGCCGCCCTTGACCTTGGTGAAGTTCCATACGTGAACGCCGTCGATGCGCAGTCCTTCGGCGACCGCGGGTCCGGTCCAGCGGACGCAGGAGTTGTGCCGGAGTTGTTCGACGGTGGAGGTGATCTCCAGGCTGGTGGCGGGAGTCGTGGGGTTGGGAGGTACGGGGGTCGTCCACCGGAACGCCGAACCTTCGCGGAACGGGCCGTGGTCGAGGCGTTTCATGGTCGTGACGCCCCCTTGCCAGGACGGCCAGCGCTCCACGTCGGTCTGCAGCTTCCAGATGGTGCGCAGCGGTGCGTGGATCACTGTCTCGGCCCGGGAGCGAACGAGGGCGTCGGGGGCGACGCCTTCCCCGCGGCAGGTGAGGGACTCGGCGGGGTGAGAGGCGGTGGCGATGGCCCCGGCCGGCACGGCAGCGGCACCCAGGATGCCGGCGGCGACGAGCGGGACGGTGAACAGGGCGGCGCGCATGCGGGTGCTTCGGGTGCTTCGGATGCCGGACATGGTGTTCCCTTCGTCCGCGGAGTCCACGGTGGGGCGCAGCCGCACCGCACGTTCCACGTAGGTGGCTAGGCGCTCAAACCTTCGTTAGAAGTTATAACGGCATGCGAAGTGAGGGGTCAACAGGTACGTGATAACCTCTCACCAAATCTTGAAGGTGTAGCCACGCAGACGGGGAAGGTGGCAGGCCATGGCGACGACAGACGCGAGCAACCCGCGGGAGCGCTATCGCACCCAGGTCCGCACGGAGATCAAGAAGCACGCCTGGGAGCAGATCGCCACGGCGGGCACGTCCGCGCTCTCCCTCAACGCGATCGCCAAACAGATGGGCATGAGCGGACCCGCGCTCTACCGCTACTTCGCCGGCCGCGACGATCTGATCACCGAACTCGTCCGGGAGGCGTACCGCAATCTCGCCGAGACCCTCCGCACGGCCTCCGCCACCGGTGCCGATCTGGCCGCACTGGCCCACGCCCTACGAGCCTGGGCCCTGGAGGACCCCCAGCGGTATCTCCTCATCTACGGCACCCCGGTCCCCGGCTACCAGGCACCCGAGGACGTCACCGGCATCGCCGACGAGATCATGAAAAGCCTGCTCGATGCGTGCACGGCGCTCGCCCCGGACGGTCCCGCGACCGCGTTCACCGCCCACCTGGAAGCCCACCGGGGCTGGGCGGACGGCCACCCCGCCCCGCCCGCGGCCCTCCACCGGGCCCTCGCCGTCTGGACCCGGCTGCACGGCGTCCTGTCCCTGGAACTCGCCGGCCACTTCACCGGCATGGGCTTCGACCCCGCCCTGCTCTTCGCGGCCGAACTGGACGACCTCCTGGCACACCCGGCCTGACAACGCCCACGGCCCGGGGCGCCGGGCGGGAGCGGTGCCCTCCAGAGTCCGGCGAAGCGCATCTCGTGGCGGCTCACGTCGGCCTCCGGGCCGGCTGTGCGCTCGGGGGCACTCGGAGATGGTTGCGGGTGCGGGCGAAGAAGGCGGCGGTTCCGAGCCCCCGCATGAGCAGGAACCACAGGGGGCCGAACAGGAGGTACCCGTACGGGGTGTCCGTGGAGGTGAAGCCTGCGGCGACGCTGACCTGCGTCGGACCGTAGCCGGGGAGCAGTTGGAGCCCGTCCTTGTCGGCTCCCGTGTTGCTCATGGGGTTCTGCAGCATGGTGTCGAGCAGACTCGCCATGATGATGACGAACAGCGCCGCCAACTCGTTGCGCAGGAAGGCCCCGAGGAGGACGCCGATACCGCCGTAGGCGACCGCGGCGGTGAACAGGCCGAGGGCGAGGAGCCCCGGCCGTTCGGGATCCCAGTACCAGCAGATGACGGCCGTGGTGTAGCCCGCGATGAAGGCGAGTGCTTCCTCCTGTGCGACGAAGTGGTCCGCAGCCCGCAGTGGTCATCATGGGCCTCCGCCCACCGCATAACGACACCCACGATCGGGGAGTTACGGCAGCCCGCTCACCGGGCTCCCTCGGGTCACGGTGCCAGGTAGGAGTGGAAGACGTTCTCCGGGTCCCATGCGGCTTTGAGCTCCTGCAAGCGGTCCCAGTCGGCGGGTGCGTACGAGCGCCTGGCCCGGGAGGCGTCGGCCTCCAGGTCCGTCTCGGCGATGTAGCGCCCGCCGTGGCCCGACGGATCGGCCGATGCCATGGCGTCCCGCAGCCACTGCGCGTTGGTGGCGTCCGCGGCCGGGTCGTCCCAGATCGCGTAGCACACCAGGTAGGACTCGCCGAGCGGCGAGAAGGCCATGTTCCGCAGCAGAGCGGGGTCTTCGGATACGGGCTGCACCGGCGCGAGCACGAGGGACTTGCCGGAGGGCGCGTGGGCCACCGCGTCGGCCATACGGTTCAGCTGTGTCTCGTACGGCTCCTGCGACCACAGCGTGTCGGCCGCGTACCGGTGCGCAGAAGGCCATGCGGCGTCGGCGCCCCGGTGCAGGCGGGCGAACGACGTCGGCTCGGGCTCCTGCCGGAGGACCGTGCTGTCGGCGAAGGGGCAGGACCCCGCGGGCGAGAGGGCGGCGAGTGCTTCTTCCTGCGTCGTGGCGAACGCGGTCATGCCGACCAGGATCCGCGGGCCGGGCGGTGCCGCGGGGCTCGGTTCACCGGAAGCCGTGAGGACCAAGGCCGTCTCGACGTTCACCGGGAGTTCGCGTGCGACCTGCTCCGCCCAGGCCGCCACGGGTCCTGTTGCGGCCGGCGGGAACGTGAGCCTGGTGGTCACGACGGCCCCCGGGCGGGGGTGCAAGCGGAGCCGGAAACGGGTGACGACGGCGAAGAAGCCGGGGCCCGCGCCGCGGGCGGCCCAGAAGAGGTCGGGGTTCTCGGTCTCGCTGCAGGTGACCGTCCGGCCGTCGGCGGTGACGGCCCGGACCTCCAGGACGTCGGCGCATGACGGCCCCCAGGCGCGCGAGTTCCAGCCGAGTCCGCCGCTGAGCAGGAACCCGCCCACCGCGACGGAAGGGCAGTGGCCCACAGGAAAGGCGAGGTCGTACGGAGCCAGTGCCCTGACCAGGTCCTCGCCGGTGGCGGCGGGCTCCACAGCGGCCGTCGCCGACCCCGGGGCGATACTGCACCGCCGTAGCCGGGAGAGGTCGATCAGCAGGCTCCCGTCGCGGAGCTGGGAGCCGGACCAGTTGTGTCCACCGGAACGTATCGAGATGCGGAACCCCTCGGAGCGTGCATAGGCGAGGGCCTCCGGAACGTCCCGCTCGGACGCCGCCTGCACGATGGCTTCGGGGAAGCGCTCCGGCTTGAGCCCGTTCCACACCGCGGCGGTCCTGGCGCTGTCGTACGCGCGGTCGCCTCGCCGGATCAGTGCTCCTTCGAAGCGTGCTGAGGGTGAGGGTGAGTGCCCGGGCATCCTCGCCTCCTCGATGGGCCTGTTGCGGCCGGCGGTGGGGGCCGGTCAGTGGGTTGTCAGGCCGAAGACCACGATGAACAGGAGATAACAGAGCACCACTGCCGCCGCTCCCGCCACGTGGACGCGGAGGCTGCGCGCGCGGCTGGGTACGAGCCAGAAGCCCAGAGTCCTGTTCACCAGAGGCATCAGCAGCCAGGTCAGTATGCTGACGCTCAGTACGTTGCTGATGAACAGGCCTATGTATCCGGGCACGTCGAGATCGTCCAGTTCGCGTCCCACGGTCAGGTTCAGCACCATGACGGTGGGATAGAGCGCGAGGATCACGGACATGGCCTGCTTCCAGTTGGGTGGAGCAGCATCCTGCGCGCCCTTGCCGAAGCGGAACCAGCCGCTGAACGCGGAGCCGACCTTGCGCACGTCGTAGGAGACAAAGTAGGCGCGCCCCTCTTCGAGCAGTCTGCTGCGGGCATCGGACGCGAGCCATTCCTCGAGGTGCTCGCGGGAGTCGAACCGGAAGACGGCGACCCAGCGTTCCTCGACCCCCTCGACCGGTTTGAACAGCTCGGATCCCATGAATCCGGGGGACTTCTCCTGCGCTTTGAGGACCTTCTGCTGCCACCGCAGGAAGCCCTCCTCGCGCCCGGGCTTCACCTGGTGGGAGATGACGGCGGTGACGGTCTCGGGGGTCTGCTCGGCCTTCGTGCCGCCGCGGAGCACCTCTTGTGCCGGGTCCTCTTCGAAAAGGCTCCGGCCTTCGGCGAGCAGTTGCCGCCGGCGGTCCGACTCCAGCCAGGCGGTGAGGTACTCGATTCCGGAGAACCGGAATACCGCCACCCATTCGTTCTCGGATCCGGCGCCGGGCGGGTACACCTCGGAGCCCTCGAACCCGTCGAATTCGCGGGCCGCCTCGTTCGTCCGGTTCTGCCAGCGCTGGTACTCGTCGACGTGGCCTGCGCGCACTTTCTGCGAGGTCACTACGGTGGCATTCTCGGCCGTGGAGTCGCGGCTTGCACGTGGACTCACCTGGAGTAGCCTAGTCGATAGGGTATTTATAGGGCAAACCGGTCGTTTGGTTGCCTGCTCCGCAAGCCCTCTCCGCAGCGGGAAACCGACGCCGACGGGAGACGCCGCGATGGAACACAAAGAGCTCATCACCGAGGCGGTGCGCCTTGCCACCGAATCCGTGGAGAACGGCTGGGGCGGCCCCTTCGGCGCAGTGATCACCCGCGACGGGGAGATCATCGCCCGTGGACAGAACCGGGTCCTCCTGACCGGAGACCCCACGGCCCACGCCGAAGTCGAAACCATTCGCAAAGCGGTGCAGTACCTCAACCCGGAGGCGCCGTCGATCGCCGAAGAGCACCAGAACGAAAGCACTTTGGAATACGTCCCCCGCCCTGAAGGCTCACCGGACCCCGTACCCGAACGGGCCCGCATGCTCCAGGGCTGCTCCATCTACATCAGCGGCGCCCCGTGCCCGATGTGCATGAGCGCCATCTACTGGTCCCGGATCGATGCCGTCTACTTCAGCTGCGCCCTGGACGACACCCGGCGCATCGGTTTCGACGACTCATTCCAGTACGAGGACTTCGCGAAGCCGCTCGACGAGCGGCGGATCAAGATCGAGCAGCTCCATCCCGAAATCGGGGCGCACGCCTACGACGCCTGGATGAACAAGCCGAACCGACACCCGTACTGAGAGCCGGGCTTGCCCGGTTCACGGACGAGGCGGTGCCGCCGCACCGAACAGGACTTATGGCCTGGACTTACATCCTGAACTTACGGCCTGGGAACTACAGGAGAGCGTACGAATTTGCCCGGTCGTTCATGGCGTCCCCTACGTAGGGCGTGGAGTCGCGGTACTCCTGGTGCGTCCCGGTCTGGTGGGGGTCGGCCCAGAGCTCGATCCAGCAGGCGACGGGAATCACCGAGCTGATCCTGTCCGCCCAATCGGTGAACTCGCCCGCATAGTCACGGCCGTTCCCGCTCTGGCATGCGCCGCCGTTGAGAATGATCGACGTGCCTCCGAAGTTTCAGTGCTCGTAGAGAATGGCGAGCTCGGCATTCAGGCCGCCTCTCGCGGCGGAAGCCACGCGGAGCCTGTCGGCCAGCGTCCGGTCCCGCGCGGCGGCCTTGCCGGACAGGGGCGCGTCAGTGACCCGTCCCTCCGTGGAGGCGGCGACGGCCTCGCGGAACGTCCCGAAGCACCGGGTGCTGTTCGTCGGACATTCCCGGCCAGTTGAATGCTGCACTGATTGCGTCACGGGATGTGACCGTGGCCACCCGGGCCGGAATCCGGCGCCGGCCCTCCGTCAGCCGACCCGCCGGGCCAGCACCTGCCCAGGCCAGGAACCGGACAAGAACCGGTCGGTGGGGACAAAACCGTTCCGCTCGTAGAACGCGACCAGTTCGCCCCCGCCGCCCGCCCAGCAGTCGACTCGCAGCAGCTTCACGCCGGCCCGCCGGGCCTCCTCGGCGGCATGGGCCAGCAGCGCCGCCCCGATACCCCGACCGGCGTACCGCCGGTCGGAGACCAGCAGCCGGACGTACCGCTCCGGTTCTCCTGCCGGTGCGATCGGCATCTGCGGGCTGGGGCCGGAGTCCAGCACCAGGGCTCCGACAGGTACTCCGTCGAGCTCCGCGAGGTAAGGGGCGTTCTCGGTCGTGTACCGCTCCACCCTCGTTACCCCGTCGGGCCTTTGCGAATGCGGCGTCGTGCCCCACTGCTCGGTATTGCCACGGTCGTTCATCCAGACCACCGCGGAGTCCAGCATGCCCAAGATGGCCGGCGCGTCGGCCGGGCAGCCCGGTCTGATCCGTATGCCGTGAGTGGTGTCGTTCACGGCCGAAGCTTAGGCACACACCAACGGGCCACCGCACGAGGACCGGCGGGGTTGCCGGACATCCGCGCCCTGGGCCGGCCGCGGCGCGGAACGACTCCGGGGCGCAAGGCGCACTGTGGGCAGGCGGGCGGTGGCCAGGTCGAGGCGGCCGGTGGCGCGACATTCCGGCAGAGGCGCGGCCTTGGTGAACGTCCGGCACATCCTGCGGATTCCTTTACTGGAATGCATCGATCCGCTCACTGGCATCGGTCTGCCGAACGGCTTCCACACATCCACCGGCGCTGCAGAGTACCGCGGGTCGAATCCAATGTGAAGGGTTGACCCGTTGATCGTGGCATGTATTCTCTAATTGAGAGACGGCATCGTTTAGGAAGACCTCGGTAGACCCCGGAGGGATCCTTGTTAGACCGGTTCGGTTGGCAGCTACAGGTTAGCGATCCAGTTACCGTCAGTGGACACATCCATAACGAGGCTTCCCTTCGTGGGGCGCACGGTTTCATCAGGGCGTTCGCCGATGACCGTATAGCCCTTGAATTACCTACCCCTTCCCCGACGCGCCGGAGGGGTGATCATGTACAGATATGTCCAGGCAATCCGAAGTGCGGCATACGGACATTTCGGCGCGACGTACGAGTCGGCATGCGCGACCATATTCTTGAATAATTCGCCAAGAATTATGTAGAGTCCGCCATTTATGCAAGACCGGAAAAATCACCCGTAACACGACGAAGCCTTTCGCTGCCCCCTCCGGTCTACACGTCAACGAGGGCTTCGATGCCCTCGCCACACCGGTCCCCGGCCCGGCCTACGCCCTTGCCGCTGCCCTTGCACGCCTGCGAGTCCCCCGCAGAGCGGCCCTTCGCCCAGCTCAAGAGCCGGCGCGTGCTGCACAGGATCCGTATCGAATCCGGACGGGTCACCGCCCTGCTGCACGCACTCCCCGCCGTCAATCAGTAACAGCAGTCATTCGTCATCGCCGTCAGCTGACGTGAGCGGATTGAACGTGCCCAAAGCCGACTCCGTCCGTGGCTCTTTCGCAGAGAAATCACAGCGGCGGCATCTCACTGAACAGGGGAAAGTCTTGACTGAAACGTTTTCCGGTCGGCATATCGAGATCTCCTGGCCCGACCTGGGTATCACCGTGACCGCGGAACTCGACGGTCGCAACACTGAACTTGCCGACGCACTGTGGGAGGCGTTGCCCTACCAGAGTCTGCAGGGGCACGCGCTGGTGGCGGGACAGCATCTCTATCACGCGGCACCGATACCATCGCTGCTGCACCTGTCCGCGTCCACTCGGATACCGGATCGCCGCGAAGCACCCGATGGAACCGTATTCTGCTCCGCGCTCCAGCATTTGGGCATCAAGTACGGCACGTTGACCGAACCGATGCCGGCGTCCCCGGTGGGCCAAATCCGGCAGGAGGATATTCCCGCACTGCAGGAAGCCGGGCAGGCGGTCTGGGATTCGGTCTATTCGACGAAGAAGCCGATCCTGGTGGAGGTCCGCAAGGCGGGAACCGAAGGCGGCCACCGCATTCCGCAATTGACCGCCGCAGATCCCGACGCGAGCCGTCTCATCCACGATGTGTACACCGCGACGGAACAGGCTTGGCTTTCCGCACCACAGGAGCTCGCTGATCTCCACGACGGGGTGATCCCGTCCGGGGCGGGGAGCTTTGAGACGGTGTTGCCCACTCTGTTGTTCGTCAACGGTGAGACCCGCCCGCTGGGGTATGCCACCTACGGCGGTCTGGTCCGGGCCGCGGTCCAGGACATGCCGATGGATTCCTTGCGCCACATGGCGCGCCTGCTGGTCGGTCTTCCGGCCGAGTTTCTGGGCTACTGCGGCCTGGAGCAGTTGTGGAGTTTCACCCAGCGCTTCCTGGCCTGCCTCGACCGGCTCGATCGTGACGACTTCCTGAGCGTGGTGAGCCAACTGGCCCTCTACGTCAACTGTTTGGGCGGTTGGAACCTGCACCTGTACCCGTGGGACTCCGGAGATCACCTGCGCCAACTGCGCCCCAGTGAATCGGTCGGCCAGTCGTGAGCCAACTCCCCGAACGCACGGATGCCCTCGTCATCGGCGGAGGTGTCATCGGCAACTCGATAGCGTGCCAGCTCGCCGAGGCAGGCCTCGGTACCGTCCTGCTGGAGCGTGGCGCGCTCGGATCGGGATCGTCCGGGACCACTGCGGGCGTTGTGCGTACCTACTTTCCCGGCAACGCTCTCATCAGCAGCCTTGCCGTCCGGAGCCTGGCGGCTTACCACGCCTTCACCGAACGGACCGGGACCGACCTCGGCCTGAAGCGTATCGGCTTGCTCGTGCTGTTCTCCGACGAGGACCAGGTGCAGGACTTCCGGCACACCCGAGCTGCCCAGCAAGCAGCTGGAGTGGACGTCGAACTCGTGACCGCTGCTGAAGCGGCGCGGCTCAACCCGCTGGTCGACGAGCGAAGCATCCTGGCCGCGGCCTGGGCGCCCGAGGCCTACGCCTGCGATCCCGCCGCGATCGTGCGCGGCTATGCCATGGCCGCCCAGCAGGCCGGCGCCATCCTGCGGACGGAAACACCCGTCACCGGCATCGATCCGGATGGGCGGGTCCACACGCCTGCGGGCAGCATCCGCGCCGACACCATCGTCTGCGCGGCAGGGCCCTGGGCGGGAACGGTCGCCGCCATGGCCGACGTGCACATTCCCGTGACCGCATACCCCGTCGAAATGCTCCTGACCGACACCCCCGGTAATGCCCCGCGCAACGCTCTGCCGATGACCATGCACCCGTCCAGCCTGCGGATTCGAAGCTGGGGAGACCGCATCCTCGTCGGGATGGGCCGCCCCGCTCCGGAGGAAACCCGGCAGACCTGGCTGCAACGGGTTTCACGCCACCTCGACGCGACCTACCCGGCCCTCGCCGGCAACGGCCTCGAGCACGGGTGGAGCGGAGACCTGGATGTCAGCCCGGACGGGATGGCCTTCATCGGCCGCGATCGCTCCCGCCCGTTCTTCTACGCGGCTGGATTCTCCGGTCAGGGGCTGTGCCAAGCACCTGCCGCCGGAGAGATCATCCGAGACCTCGTGCTCGGCAAGGAATCCTGGATCGACACGGCCGGCCTCTCCACCGCCCGCTGTCTCAGCGGTCCGGCAGAGAGCAGCTAGGAGAGACCGGTCCACCGGGCGGCAGGTGAAGGTTTTCCTGCCGCCCGGTGGCGGGTCGGGGTTCGCGGAGCGTCCGCAGGGGTCCCCTGGTCGCGATGGAGCAGTCGCCGGGCATTCGTTCAATTCTTTCGAGAGGAAAACCCATGGTCGAGCACACTGGCGGAGAGTTCGTTCGGGAGATGATGCGGTGGCACTTCAGTCCGGAGACCGGGTCACCGTTCTGGCTGAAACGGGCCGAGGCCCTCGACTTCGATCCACTGACCGATGTCCGGGACTTCGACGATCTCGGCTTGTTCCCCAACGTGGTGGACGAGCTGCGCGACGTCGGCATCCGTGACCTGATCCCCCGTGGCTACGGTGACGAGCACGGGGCGGCCGTCTACGAGAGCGGCGGTACCACAGGGCAGCCCAAGCGAGTGATGTACGCCGCGGAGTGGCATCGGCGCAGCGTCGAATGGTTCAGCGAGCGACTGGATGCTCATGGCGTGCCTCGGAATGTCGACTGGCTCAGTGCGGTTCCCACCGGGCCGCACAATGTCGGAGCGATGGCGGTCGATGCAGCGATGACTCGGGGCGGGCTGAACTTCAGCATTGATCTGGACCCGCGATGGGTGAAGAAGATGCTGGCACAGGGCCGGACGGACATGGCCGAGGCCTACACCGATCATCTCATCGAGCAGATCGGCTACATTCTGGCCAGCCAGGATGTGGGTGTTCTTTTCGCCACCCCGCCGATGCTGGAGCGCCTCGCGCAGCATGACGACCTGGTCGAGTTGGTGAACCGGAAGGTTCGCGCGATCATCTGGGGTGGTACACATCTGGACGCGGACACCCGGGATCTGCTGCGCGACGAGGTGTTCGGAAGCGCCAAGTTCGTCGGCGGGTACGGCGGCACGATGATGCTGGGGACTTCGGTGGAGCGACCCGGCCTCGGTGACGACGAGCCGTGCGTGTTCGACTCCTTCGCTCCGTACACCACGTTCCGGGTGATCGACCCCGGCACCGGCCGGGTTGTTCCGTACGGCGAGCGCGGGCAGATAGTCGTGCATCACATGAGCCGGAGTGCCCTGTACGTCAACAACATCGAGCGGGACTACGCAACCCGGATCGCACCGGTGGACGGGGGCTTCGGTGACTCGGTCGCAGACGTCGCACCCGTGGCGTCCTTCGACGATACGAAGGTGATCGAGGGCGTGTACTGATGTTGCCCTTGGACGTTCTAGGCCCCGGCGGCCCCTATCGGTCCCGGCGCCAGGAGACCATTCGAGATCTTGCCGGAAACCCGGTCGCGACCCTGAGTCTCGCACCCTCGCTCTACATCACCCGCGCGATAAAGGCCCTGCGCCGAGCGCCGGCGCTACCCGTCGGCACACGGATCGCGGCGATCGCGCAGGCGGGCCGGGCTTTCGCCACGCAGTCGGTCGCGGGAATGACGGCGCAGGAGTATCAGCACACCGTCAGCGCTGTCACCGGGATACCGATCACGGTGGTGCGCAATGCCACCGACGACATCGCACGGGCCGCCGAGCGGATCCACGACAGCGTGGAGAACGCGCGGCCGGCCGCCGCGGTCGGCTCGTGGCGCGATCCGCGGGCCCGGGGCGGTGCGGCTGTGTGGACCCGGCGCGGTGAGGTGTTCGCCGTCCATGCGGCGGGCAATCACCCTGCGGTGCACCAGGGTTGGTTCGATGCCCTGGCGCTCGGCTATCGCGTTGCCGTGCGCCCCTCCCGTCGTGAGCCGTTCACCCCGTACCGGCTGATCACCGCCCTGCGCGAGGCCGGTTTCGGCGACGAGGGAATCGCGTTGCTGCCCACCGACCACAACGTGGCCGACGACATCCTCCGGCACGCCGACTTCGGAATGGTGTACGGCGGTGCGGAGGTCGTGGGCAAATATGCGGGTGATGGACGCATTCTCCCGCAGGGCCCCGGGCGCTCCAAGATTCTCATCACCGCCGAAACCGAGTGGGAGCCGATCGTCGACACCATCGTGGAGTCGATCAGCAGTGGTGGGGGCGTCGGTTGCGTCAACGCCACCGGCGTACTGGTCGAGGGCGACCCCTCCCCCGTGGCCGAGGCGATCGCCGAACGCCTCGCCGCGCTGCCCAGCCTGCCCGCGACGGATGAACGCGCAGTCCTGCCCGTGATGCCCATCGGTCCCGCCCGCCGGTGGGACGCGTATCTGCGGCAACGGGCAGCGGGCACCAAGGCGTGGCTCGGCGGTGACAGTATCGTCGGCGATCTCGGCGATGGTTCCGCGGTGCTCCGGCCGGCGGTGCACCAGCTCGACAGCCCGTTCGCCGAACAGCTCGGGATGGAACTGGGCTTCCCCTGTGCGTGGGTTGCACCGTGGGACCGTGACGCCGGGATCCGGCCGCTGCGCGACACTCTGGTCCTCACCGCCGTCACCACCGACGAGAACCTGATCGACGCATTGGTGGCCGAGCCGACCATCGCCAACGTCTACATCGGTGACCATCCGACACCGTGGATGGAGCACGGACTGCCGCACGACGGATACCTCGCTGAATTCCTCATGCGCACCAAGACGATTCGACGCTGACCGATGAGGGCGCCGTGCCTGGCACCGCCCCATCGACTGGCGAGGTCAGCGGTGGTCCGCCAGGTGCGACGTGTCGTTCAGCGATTGCACCGACACGTTCCCGTCCCCGTAATAGGCGACGGCCGACAGCGAGGCCGCCGACAGCTCCATCCGGAACAGCGACGCGGGCGGCGCGCCGAGCGCCAGCCGAACCAGCGTCCGCAACACCCCGACATGCGAAACGACCAACACCGTCTGTCCCTTGTACCGGGCCAGGAGCCGGTCCCGTGAGAGCGCAGCCCGGCGCGCGACCGAGGTGAACGTCTCCCCGGTTCCGCCCGGCACCACCGCCGCAGAGGCGCGCCACGCTGCCAGCTCGTCCGGGTAGCGCTCGCGCACCTCGGCGAACGTAAGTCCCTCCCAGGCGCCGAAATCCGCCTCGGTGAGCCCTTCGTCGACTTGGACTTCCAGGCCCAGCAGTCGTGCCGCCGTCTCGGCCGTCTGCCGGGCTCGGCGCAGCGGTGAGGAGACCACCGCCTGCACCGCGCCGCGTGCCGCGAGCATCCTCGCGGCGGCCTCGGCCTGCCGTTGCCCTGCCTCGGACAACGCCGGGTCGGAGCCGCCGCTGCCGGACAACCGCTTCTCCGGTGTCAATACAGTCTCACCGTGGCGTAGCAGCAAAAGGGTCGTGGGGGTGCCCTGGCCGGCGGGCGCGGAATTCACACCTCCCGCTTCAGGACTGGTTCCGGCGCCGATACTCATCGGGTCACCCCTTTCCATCACAGCCTCCGTCGCCGGCGGCATTGCGGCGAATTGTGCGGTTCAGCGAAGCGCGGCTATGACCGGGGCAAAGTTCTCCATGTTGTATTCCATGACCGTGAAGTAGGTGAAGCCGTAGCGTTCGCGGCGTTCCTTGAGTTGTTGGGCCATCTCCGCCGGGGTTCCGATCAGCACGGAGGGCAGGTCCTCGGGGCCGTGCGCGGCGTCGGGCGGCAGCGGCTCGAATCTGTCGGGTATCGCGGTGCGTTCGGCGGGCGGAATCACCTGCTGTATCAGAATATTGAGCTCCACGGCGTCGGCGCGGTCACCGAGCAGACCGCGCACGTAGGCGACCCGCTCTTCCGTCTGCGCGATGCCGGCCAGATGAAGTACATCGCCGGCGGTGTTGGCCCAGCCTCCCGTGAAGGCGATGATGTCGGCGTGCGCGGCGGCCAGCCGCAGCAGCCGGTCGCCCCAGCCCCCGATCAGCAGTGGCGGTCCGGACGGCTGGGCCGGACGCGGCTGGTATGCGGGGTCCGCAAACAGGCTGCGCAACGTGGTGACGGTCTGTTCCAGCTGTTCGACCCGCTTTCCGCCGCTGGGGAAGGGCATCCCCGCGGTGTCGAACTCGGCCTTCACGTAGCCCGCGCCGAGCCCGAGTTCCATGCGCCCGTCGACGAATTGGTCGGTGCTCGCCACGTCACGCGCGAGAAGGACGGGGTTGTAGAACGGTGTGTTCAACACGAACGTACTCAGCCGTACCCGTTCGGTCGTTTCGGCTGCGAGCACCATTGCCGGAAATGGAGCGGAGAATTCCAGATGATCGGCCACTCCGATTACATCGAAACCGAGTTCTTCGGCTCTGCGGCACTTCGCGATCCACTCGCGTCGCGAACCGGGAACGAACATGTTGACACCGAAGCGAAAAGGGCGCTGCGAAGGCATGATGACTGTCTACCACACGATGATCATCCCGTCATCCCATTGAGCGGGACGACGTCACCTCGATCAGTTATCCATCAATGCCTTCTCGGCAACGTCTTCGCCTATCCGGCACCGGATGCGGTCGTCGTGCCGGCGTACGGGGGCTGCTCCGGTCCGTCCCGGAACTGTTCCGCCTGCAGGCGGTAGGCCGCCGCGAAGCTGCCCTGCGCGGCCAGCAGGCCGTCGTGGTCGCCGTGTTCGATCACCTTGCCCCGGTCGAGGACGTAGATGGTGTCGGCGCAGCGCACCGACGCGAGGCGGTGGGTGATGAGGACGACCGTGCGGCCGCTGTCGGCCAGGGCTCGTATGCGGTGGAAGACCTCGATCTCGGAGGCGGCGTCGAGGGCCGCGGTCGGTTCGTCGACGATGACGACGCACGCGTCGCGGAAGTGGGCCCGGGCCAGGGCGAAGCGCTGCTGTTGGCCGCCGGAGAGTCCTTGACCGCCGTGGAAGCCGCGTTCGAGGAGAGTGTTCCAGCCGCGGGGCAGCTTGCGGATCAAGCCGTCCAGGTCGGCGAACGCCGCGGAGCGCTGCAGGGCGGCCTCGTCGTGGGCGCGTTCGGGACGCCCCAGGGTGACATTGGCGCGGGCCGTGAAGGGCCACTTGAGGAAGTCCTGGTCGACGAGGGCGACGCGGTCGAAGACGGTGTCGCGGTCCAGCTCCCGGATGTCGGTGCCGTCCCAGGTGAGCCGGCCGGAGTCCGGGAGGTAGAGCCCGGCGATCAGCTTCGCCAGCGTCGACTTGCCCGAGCCGTTGTCCCCGACCAGGGCGACGACGCTGCCGCGCGGAATGCGCAGACTCACGCCCGTGACCGCGGGGGCGGCCTGCCCCCGGTAGGTGAACGAGACGTCGTCGAGCTCCAGGACGGCCGGCCGTCCGGTCAGCGGACGGCCACCGGCCGGAATGGCGCGCTCGCGGGCCAGGGCCACCGCGCGGTCCAGGTCCAGGAGGTAGAGCGACTGCTCGTACAGGTAGTTGACGTTCCGCACCAGTCCGGACAGCTGGCTCGTGGTGTTGCGGACGGCCAGCACCGCGGTGCCGGCGGCGGCCATCGGGAGGTGTCCGGAGACCAGGAGCAGCCCGAGAACGGCGTACGTGCCCCCGGTGGCGGCGCCGGACACGGCACCGGCGGCCAGGTCGGTGCCGGCGGCGGCCAGCGCGAGCCGTTTCTGCTCCGCCGTGGACTGATCCGTGAGCTCCCGGTACCGCCGCAGCAGATGGGGTCCTACGGCGTGGGCGCGGAGCTCGCGGGCCGGGTCGGGGGCCAGCAGCAGGTCGGACAGGCGTCTGCGCACCCGTACGTGGTCGAGCCAGCGCTGGATGCTGCGGTAGACCCGGCGGGCCGTGCGGACCGTGCCGTACCCCTTGGGTATGGCGGTGAGCAGGAGCAGGGGCAGCAGGAGCGGGTGCAGCACGGTCAGCACCCACGCGGCCGCGACCAGTGAGATCAAGCCATTGATCACGGCTACGGCGTGCCCGATCAGCCGGCGCGCGGCGTCGGTGCCGTATTCGGCCGTCTCCAGGAGCCGGCGTACCTGGGCGTCCTCCAGGTCGGCGAGCTCCACCCGGATCGCGTGGGAGAGCAGCCGGAGCGAGGCGGCCCGCTCCACCTGGGGTTCCAGCCGGCCCACCGCCAGCGCGGACAGCGCCGTGAGCAGCGCGACGAGGACCGCCGTGCCGGCCACGACCAGCAGGGACGGCAGCGCGGCGCGAACCCGGTCCGGCGTCGGGCCGCCCGCGAACAGGTCGACCAGCACCTCGTTGGTGGCCAGCAGCCCGAAGGCCGTGGCCGTGCCCCGGCCCACCTCCGCGACGGCCACGATGACGAGGGAGACGCGGTCCACCGCCCACGCCATCGCGGCGGACCGCGCGAGCAACGCCGGGACCCGGCCGGCCATCCTGTGGAAGGGGATCTCCAACGGCACCTGCTCGTGCCGGGCCGACGCCTCGTCCATCCGGAGGCGGCCCCCGAAGAGTTCCCGTTCCGCGTCGTTCGTCTGCTCCTGATCGGACGTCACGGGGCCCAGCACCTCCCGTTCCGGTGTCGTTCGCCGGCGTCTGAAAGCCGCTGTCTCAAAGCGATGTCCTGTCCTGTCACGTGTAGTTCAATCGGACTTATGACTCGGCTGACCACCACATCCCGGTCCGGACGGCATGTGCTCGGCAAGCGGCTGGGCGTCCTCGCGCTCTTCGCCGCGTTCGCCGGATGGCTGATTTTCGTCGTCTTCTCCATCGCCACAGAGGACGACGGCAGCGAATCGAGCCCGCAACAGCTCGCGGAGGCGGTGCAGCGGGAACTGCGGAAGGGCGACACGGACGCCTTGCAGAAACGCTTCACGGACGACACGGCGGGCGAGAAATACGCCGAGACCTTCCTCGGCAAGCTCAAGGACGTCCCCGGGGACCGGATCGCGGTGCGGGTGGTCCGGGACGCGCTGCGCGTCGACGTCGTCGGTACACCCTCCTGCACGGCATGGACGCTCGTGGAGGCGGACAAGGGGCACTGGAAGCTGGACGCGGCTCCGCCCGCTCCCGGCTCGGGTTGCTGACCGGCTCCGTCACGCCTGCCGCACCCGGACCTCCCGGATCCCCGTCCCCCGGCCGCCGGCCCGGCCGTTCGCGTCCGGCGTCCCCGCTCCGCCGGGCCGGGTGTCCCAGGCCCGGAGCAGGGCGTCCTCCCGCGCCGGGGTGAGCGCGTAGGCACCGGCCGCGTAGTCCCGGCCCGCCGTACCTCCGGCCGTCATCCAGGCCCAGGTGTCCCGCACGGTCTCGACAACGGGCCGGGTGCGCAGGCCGGTGGCTTCCGCGCGGGAGGTGTCCACGGACCAGGCCCCCGCGTCGTCGGCGGCCCACAGCGGCAGGCCCAGCCAGGGACGGACGTCGTGGGCCCGCAGGAAGGCCCCGTCGGCCCAGACGGTCTCCGCGCCGGTGGTGCCGACGGCGTCCAGGCAGTGCGTCAGCAGTTCGCCGAGCGTGGTCTGCCCCGCCGGTCCGGTGACGTTGAAGGCCCCGGCCGGCTGCGGGCCGTCGAGGGCGTCGAGCAGCCAGCCGGCCAGGTCGCGCGCGTCGAGGAAGCGCAGCGGCAGGCCGGGCGGCCCCGGGGCGAGGATCCTGCCGCCCCGCGCGGCGCGGTTCAGCCACCGCGGCAGTCTCCCCAGGTCCTCGTGCGGCCCGAGCAGGAGGCCCGGCCGGACGATGAGGGAGCGCGGTCCGAAGACCTGCGTGACCGCCCGTTCGCAGCCCGCCTTGAGGGTGTCGAAGTCCGCCTCGTCGAGGCCGGCGTCGCAGGGGCAGGGCCGTAGGCGGGAGTCGTCGGTGACCGCGGTCCGCGGCCAGCCGAGGGCGGCCAGCGACGAGACGAACGCGTACCGGCCGGCTGCCCCCTCCAGCTCCCGGGCCGAGGCGAGCACGTCCCGGGGGAGCATCCCCGAGGTGTCCACCACCGCGTCCCACGGACCGCACGCGGCCAGCCTCCGGAGGTCCGCCGCCCGCGTGCGGTCACCGCGCACCGCCTCGGCGCCCGGGTGGTCCGGGCCGTGCGTCCCGCGGTTGAACGTGGTCACGCGCAGGCCGCGCGCCAGGGCCCCCGCCACCAAGGGCCTGCCGAGGAAACCCGTTCCGCCGAGTACCAGGACGTGCATGACTCCCCCTTGCTCACGGCCTGCCGGGCTGGGAGCACGAACACCGGTCGTTCGATTCCCCAGCCCCTCACATCACTGTTGACACATGTTCGAACGCAACTTAGCTTCTGTGAACGCGTGTTGAAAACTGTTCAAGAGAAGTTCCTAGAGGAGTGATCCGTCGTGTCATCCGCAACGCTGATCGACCTGGACAGTGAGTTCGACCTCGACATTCACATCGCGTCGCCGGACGCCCTGGACACCGAGCCCACGGCTTGGTGGTGCACCCACCCGTACAGCTGCCGTTGGACCAAGTGCTGTTCGGGCTCCGAGAGCCCCGAGGGCGACCCGACCGCGTTCGGTCGCTGACGGGCTGGAGAAACGTCGAAATGGAACGGGACGTCCCGGCCGTCGCGCCCGCAACCCGCTGCGGCCGTGACGTCCCGGTCCGCACGTCGCCACGCGACACGGCCCTCGGGATCGTGCGCGAGGCGGCGGGCCGGCTGCGTGACCCGGAGGCGGCGCCCCGGTACGCGGACCTGGCCCGGAGCCGGTCGGCGGGCGGCTTCGAGTTCTGGCCCACCGCGCTGTCCTCGGGGCTGCCCAGCGTCGCCCTGCTGATGACCGAACTCGCCCGCGCCCTGCCCGGCGAGGGCTGGGACGCCGTGGCCCACACGCACTTGAAGTCCCTTGCCGAGGCCACCCGGGCCCGGCCCGTCGCCGGACTGGGCATGCACGGCGGCCTCGGTGGCGTGGCCCTGACCTTCGCCGCGGCCGAGGCCATGGACCCGCGCTACCGCACGGTCCGGCGCTCCCTCGACCGCGCGCTGGCCGAACGCGTCCGGGATCACCCTTGGCGCCATGGCGAGGACGGCGTACAGGACCACGACTACGACGCGGTCAACGGCGCCGCCGGACTGCTCGGCTACCTCGTCACGGCCGCCGACGCCGGTCCGGCCGTCACGGAGGCCGTCACGGTGCTCGTCGGCCACCTCGTCCGGCTGGCCGGTCCGCCCGACGCGCCGCGCTGGCGGATCGCCGCGCACGCCGACGGCCACGGACACCCCGGT
>NZ_JBAMDC010000429.1:0-5221 GCF_036961605.1 Streptomyces sp. KLMMK | reverse complement strand
GCGCCGCCCCGGCGACCACGGGCGTGACGAGCAGCAGGAACTTCTCACCGGGCCCGGCCCCGGGCACCGCCCCGCCGCCCGTCGGCAGGAACAGCACGATCACCGGCCACATACCGCGGACGGACAGCCCCAGGTGCCCGCAGACCGCCGCCAGCAGCAGGTTGCGCCGGGCCACGTGCCGCCCGCCCCGGGCCCAGAAGCCCGGGTCGTCGGCGTCCCACTGCTCCGCCCAAGGGCGGGACGGCGCCGCTCGGTTCGACATCTCTCCTCACCCCCGGCCCTTGCTGCACGGGCCTTCGCCCCGTCAGACAGTCCGTCAGGCAGTCCGTCAGGCAGTCCGCTCGGCGGCTGCTCGTTCGACGATGTCCTTGATGCGGGACAGCGAAGCGTCCACGTCGTCGGCGAGTTTGCGGTTCCACTCGGTGGTGAACCGCCGCCGCCCGTCCGGGCCCAGCTGCCGGAAGATCTTCGCGAGCCCTTCGGTGGGCCGGCCGAGCCGGTAGTGGTGGACGAGCAGGCAGCCGTCCCCGGCGGCCTCGAACTCGTACGTCCAGGTGCTGTCCTGGCGGCGGCCGGCACTGTCGCGGACGACCCACTGGAACAGGCGCCCGGGCTCGGCGGCCACGACTTCGGACTCGGTGGTCCAGGGGCCGCGGACGATCGGCGCCCAGGGCACGACGTCCGCTCCGCGGCGGTTCTCGCCGCGGAAGACGGCGCCGACCGTGCGCGGAGTCCCGGACACCCACCGGCCGCCGGTGCACTCGCGGCTCCACTCGCCGCTGCGGGCGAGATCGCTGACCGTGTCGTAGAGGGTGTACGGCGCGGCCGCGACGAGGATGCGGGCCCGCACCCGGAGGATCGCGCCGGCGGTGGCGCCGACGGCACCGGCATCGGCCTCGACGGCGTCGGTGGTCGGGGGAGTCATAGGTTCCAGGGTGCGCGGGCCCGCGAGCCCCGGGCAATGGCGGCCCGATGGATGCGTCAGGTCCCGGACACTCCGTACGGTTCTCCGTGGAGCCGGTCCTCAGATCGTCAAGAGCAGCCGCCGCCCGCGAAGTTCACCGTCCTCCATGCGGCGGTGCGCCTCGGCGGCGGCCGCGAGCGGCAGTCGTTCGACGGCCCGCGCCCGGAGCCGCCCCGTGGCGGCCAGCCGCCCCACGACCCCCGCCGCCTCGGCGAGCTCGGCGGTGGACGCGTGGGAGATCGCGAACCCCACCACCGCCCCGCCCTTCTGGTACAGCGGCCCCACGGGGAGTACGGGCCGGGCGGCGACGCCTGCCAGCAGCACGATCCGGCCGCGCGGGGCGAGCAGCGGTACGGCGGCGTCCAGGTCGTGCCCGCCGTGGGTGGCGACGTGCACGTCGACGCCGCGGGGCGCGGCCGCCGCGAGGCGCCCGGCCAGCCCGGGGCCGGCGTAGTCGAGGACCTCGTCGGCGCCGAGCGAGCGCACGTACTCCGCGTCGCGCGCCGCGGCCGTGGCCACGACCCGGGCGCCCGCCCACCCGGCCAGCACCACCAGCGCGCTGCCCACGTTCCCGGCGGCCCCGCCGACGAACACGGTCCTGCCGGCCCGCAGCCCCCCGTGGGTGAACAGCGCGAGGTAGGCCGTGACGGCCGGGTGGGCGACCGCGACGACGTCCTCGGGCCGCGCCCCGGCCGGCAGCGGGTAGAGCCGGTCGGCGGGGACGACGGCCCGTTCGGCGGCGGCTCCCTGCCGGCCGCAGTGCCCCAGGCTGTTGCACCACACCGGGTCGCCGGGCGCGAACCCGGGTGCGCCCGGCCCGGCCTCGGCGACCGTCCCCACCAGGTCCCGGCCGATCACGAAGGGGAAGGGCAGCGCCGTCCGGAAGCGCCCCGAGCGGACGAGGGTGTCGACGGGGTTGACGGTCGTGGCGGCGACGTCGACCAGGACGTCCGTGGGGCCCGGCCCGGGGCGCGGGGCGGGGAGCTCGCCGACCACGATCCCCTCCGGCGGGCCGAGCCGATCGATGTAGGCGGCGCGCATGCCGCCCACTGTCGCACGGCGCGGTCGGCGGCGAACGGGGCCGGGGGAGGGCGGCTGACGATATGTCACCTCGTGCCGCCTCGGCGGCGGGGACCTGACGGACCCCGCACCCGCACATTGACCCTGTCGTCCGCCGACGGCCAGATGAGATCAGAGGAAAACCGTGCGGAGACCGCCGCACCACAGCCGTTCGTACGGCAACCGTTCGCGCACCGCCGCACCGCCGCACCGCCGTGCATCCCCGCCCCGGGAGTCCCCTCAGAACGGAGGAGCATACGCATGAGCAGCAGCAGTCGTATCGAGGTCGGCATCGTCGGTGCCGGCCCACGGGGGCTGTCCGTGCTGGAGCGGCTGTGCGCCAACGAGCGCGCCGCGCCCTCGCACTCCGCGGTGACCGTGCACGTCGTCGACCCCTCCGCGCCCGGCGCGGGCACGGTGTGGCGCACCGATCAGTCCCCCCACCTGCTGATGAACACCGTGGCCTCGCAGATCACCGTGTACACGGACGACAGCGCCCGGATCGAGGGCCCCGTCGAGCCCGGGCCCAGCCTGTACGAGTGGGCGCGCGGCATCGCCGCCGACGGGGACGACGGGGACGACGGGGCCGGCGGGGACAGAGGGGCCAGCGGCGTCAGCGGAGTCAGCAGCGTCAGCGGAGCCGGCGGAGCCAGTGAGGACAACGGGCGGTACGACGCCGCCACCCTCTCCGAGGCCCGCGCCCTGGGCCCGGACGCCTACCCCACCCGCGCCTTCTACGGCCGCTACCTCCACGACAGCTTCCGGCGGATCGCCGCCCGCGCCCCCGTACACGTGACCGTCGAGGTCCACCGTTCGCGCGCGGTCGCCATGGCCGACATCGAGGGCATCACCGGCGGCCCGCAGGGCATCCGCCTGGAGGACGGCACGCGCCTCAACCGGCTCGACGCCGTCGTCATGGCGCTGGGGCACGTGCCCGCCCAGCTGTCCGCCCGGGAGGCCCGTACGGCGTCGCTGGCCCGCATCCACCACCTCGACTACGTCACGCCCGTCAACCCCGCCGACCTCGACCTCGACCTCGGGCGCATCGCGCCCGGGCAGCCCGTCCTGCTGCGCGGCCTGGGCCTGAACTTCTTCGACTACATGGCCCTGTTCACCGCCGGGCGCGGCGGCGCGTTCGTCCGCGAGGGCGGCCGGGTCGTCTACCGCCCGTCCGGCGCGGAGCCGCGGCTGTACGCCTTCTCCCGGCGCGGCGTCCCGTACCACGCGCGCGGCGAGAACGAGAAGGGCGCCCACGGCCGCCACCGGCCCCGGCTGCTCACCGCCCGCTACATCGCCGGCCTGCGCGAGCGCGCCGGGCGCGGGGGCCCCGTGCGCTTCGGCACCGACCTGTGGCCGCTGATCGCCGGCGAGGTGGAGAGCGTCTACTACGGCACGCTGCTGGAGCGGCTCAGCCGGGCGGGCGAACGGGAGGATTTCACGGAGCGCTACCTGGCGCTGGAGAAGGACGACGAGCGCGCCGAGCTCCTCGATGCCTTCCGCATCGCCCCCGCCGACCGCTGGGACTGGCAGCGGCTCGCCAGACCGTACGGCGACCGCACGTTCACCGGCCGCGCCGACTTCCACGCCTGGCTCCTGGACTACCTGCGCGCGGACGTGCGGGCCGCCCGCGAGGGCAATGTCAGCGGGCCCCTGAAGGCGGCCCTGGACGTCCTGCGCGACCTGCGCAACGAGATCCGGCTCGCCGTCGACCACGGCGGCCTCGAGGGCGACTCCCACCGGGACGACCTCGAAGGCTGGTACACCCCCCTCAACGCCTTCCTCTCCATCGGCCCGCCCGCCTCCCGCATCGAGGAGATGGCCGCCCTCATCGAGGCCGGCGTCCTGGTCGTCACCGGCCCCGGCACCGTCGTCCGCCTGGAGGTCGCCGGCCCCGGCGGCCCCGCCTTCGCCGCCGGCTGCCCGGCCGTGCCCGGGCCGCCCGTCCGCTCCCGCGTGCTCATCGAGGCCCGGCTGCCCGAACCGGACCTGCGCCGCACCGCCGACCCGCTCCTGCGCCACCTCCTGAACACCGATCAGATCACCACCTACCGCATCCCCACGGCCACCGGCGCGGGCTACGAGACCGGCGGACTGGCCGTCACCGAGCGCCCGTACCACGTCCTCGACGGCCGCGGCCGGCCCCACCCGCGCCGCTTCGCCTACGGGGTGCCCACGGAGTCCGTGCACTGGGTGACGGCGGCGGGCATCCGGCCGGGCGTCGACTCGGTGACCCTGGGCGACGCGGACGCCATCGCCCGCGCGGTCCTGTCCCTCCCCCCGGTGGCCCACGTCCCCCCGGCCCTCCGGCCCCCGGCCCCGGACGCGGCCCCGGAAGGAGTGATCGTATGACCGGCGGCGGAGGGAACACGGGCCCTCGTGAACGCGAAACGGCCCGGGCGGCGCCGGCCGAGGCATCGCCCGCCCCCACGACCCCGCCGCCCTGCCCCGCAACCCCCGCGTCGGAGCCCGGCGGTGCCGCATCCGTCTCCGTGTCCGCCGGGACCGGTCCGGTGCCGCCGGGCGGCGCGGAACCGGTCGTCGACGCCGGGCTCCTCTCGCCCGTCCGCGCCGGCACGCCCGCCGAGGAGGCCACCGCCGATACCGCCTGGCTGCAGGCCATGCTCGACGCCGAGGCCGCCCTCGCCCGGGCGCAGGCCCGTCTCGGGGTCGTGCCCGCCCCGGCCGCGGAGGCCGTCACCCGGTGCGCGCGGGCCGGGCGGCTCGACGTGCGGGCCCTGGCCCTGGCGGCCCGTGAGACGGCCAACCCCGTCGTCGGCCTCGTCCAGGCGCTCACCCGTCTCGTCGCCGCCGACACCCCCGGGGCCGCCGCCTACGTGCACCGCGGTTCCACCAGCCAGGACATCCTCGACACCGGCGCCATGCTGGTCGCGGACCGCACCCTGCGCACCGTCCGCGCCGACCTGACCCGTACCGCCGAGGCGCTGGCCGTCCTCGCGGCCCGGCACCGGGACACCGTCATGGCGGGCCGCACGCTCACCCTGCACGCCGTGCCCACCACCTTCGGGCTGAAGGCGGCCGGCTGGCGGCAGCTCGTCCTCGACGCGGAGGCCCGGCTCGGCCGGGTGCACGAGAGCCTGCCGGTCTCGCTGGGCGGCGCGGCGGGCACGCTCGCCGGCTACCTGGAGTACGCCCGGCTCGACGGCGTCGCGGGCACCGGCGACGGCAGCTACGCGGAGC
>NZ_JBAMDC010000428.1:0-5233 GCF_036961605.1 Streptomyces sp. KLMMK | reverse complement strand
ACCGTCACCTGCCAGCCGCGGGCCAGGGCCGCCTCGGTGACGGCGCGGCCCACGAACTCCGTCCCGCCCAGTATCAGTAGCCTCATGCCCCCACCCTGCCTCCTGGACCCCACATCGGGGAAGGAGGGGAGGGCAGGAAGGGGCCGGGAGAACAGGAGGGCGGGGGGCGGGAGGGGCGGAGGCGGGCGCCGCCCCGAAGGAGGGCAACCTTACTTAGAGGGCGAGGAGTTGCTTCCGGTTGCGTCCCGGCCCGGAGGGAGGTCTCGCCCGGTGAGATCGCCTACGGCGGCGGCCGGGGGGATGTATGCGGCGATCAGGGGATAGGGAAGAAAAGTCGGACGGCCGTCATCCGGCCGATCTCGGGGCGGCCCGGCGCTTACGGTACCCCTGGGGCGCCCGGGGGTACGCGCCGGGCCGTCCGGGCCGGACGGCGGTGTCGCCACAGGTCACCGGCGAGCCCGTCGCCCGGCGCGGCGCCGTCGCCCGCGCCGCGGAGTGTGATCGCGCGGCGCTCAATTCCGGCCAGGGACACGTGAGTTCCGCCCTGCTCATGGCCGGTGAGCCAGCGAGACCTCCGGGCATGGCGCACTATATGCCTGGGCGGTCGAGAGACTGTTGAGGGACTCAAGTGCCTCTCGGTGCCGTGGCACGGGCACGTTCGTGCTCGCCGCCCGCGCTGTGCCGTGCGGTCCGGCTCCGGCCGTGCGGTCCGGTCACGGGCATCGGTGTCCGTGCCGTGGGGGGATCGGGCAGGCGGTCGGGTGGGGAGGCGCGACCGCCGTGGGGCCGTGCCACTGGGGACCAACTGGGGATCAATTCGATGTGCGGGCCGGGCCGTCGGCGCCGCCCGCACGTGTCTTTGGAACCGGAGGGCCGCGCCGTGCGCGCCGCCGTCCTGGGGGGAGAATCCTATGGGTCGTTCGACCCGCCTTGCCGCAGCATGGACTGCGGCCGCCCTGCTCGCCGTCACCGTGCCGGCCGGGGCCGCCCATGCCGCCGACCCGGCGCCGAGGATCGACCTGCGGGTCCTCGTCGTGGACGACGGCGGGCCCGCGACGGAGGCGATCCGGGCGGAGCTCGACGGCGCCGGCACGCCGTACACCGCGGTGGACCTGACGGACGGCGGGCGGCCCCGCATCGACGAGGCGTTCCTCAGCGACACCGTGGACGGCAGACCGCGGGCCAGATTCCAGGGCGTGGTGCTGCCGAACGAGAACCCCTTCGGGGCGGACTCGCCGGAGATGGCCGCCCTGGCCTCCTTCGAGAAGCGCTTCGGCATCCGCCAGGTCGACGCCTACACGTACGCGAGCCCCAAGGTCGGGCTCGACAGCCCCCAGGGCACCGGCTACAGCGGCCCCCTGGACGGCAGGACCGCCCAGGTGACGGCCGACGGCGCCACAGGACCCTTCGGCTACCTCAAGAAAAACGTTCCTTTCGAGGACAACGACCCCTCGGTCAACGAGAGCTACGGCTATCTCGCCGCGCCCCTCGCGCAGCAGGAGCAGGGCGCGACCTACACCAGCTACCTCGACGCACCGATCCCCGGCAGCACCGCGCGCGGCTCCCTGATCGGCCAGTACACCCACGACGGCCGCAGCGAGCTGGTCGTCACCTTCATCGCCAACCAGTACCAGAGCCAGTTCCGCCTGGTCTCGCGCGGCATCGTGGAGTGGCTGACGCAGGGCATCCACCTGGGCGCCTCCCGCAACTACCTCGGTGTGCACGTCGACGACGTCTTCGCCTCCGACGACCGGTGGGACGTCAAGCGCAAGTGCACCCCCGGCGACGTCGACTGCCCCGGCAACCCCGCCCCCGACAGCCCGCCGATACGCATGACGGCCGCCGACGCGCAGTACGCCAAACAGTGGTCGCAGAGCCACAACCTCCCGCTGGACCTGGCCTACAACGGCGTCGGCAGCGAGGAGTTCAAGGCGGAGCACGGCGGCACGTACGACCCGCTGCTCGACCAGCTCCGCGCCGACCAGAAGTCCTTCCGCTGGATCAACCACACCTACACCCACGCCTTCCTCGGCTGCGTGCAGAACACCACCGTCGTGCCGTGGAAGTGCGCCACCGACCTGCTCGGCAACGTGCGCTGGGTCAGCCGCACCGCCATCAACGGCGAGATCGGCAACAACCTCAACTGGGCCGCCCGCCAGGGCCTCACCCTCGACAAGGACGAACTGGTCACCGGTGAGCACTCCGGCCTGAAGACCCTGCCCCAGCAGAACAAGGACAACCCCGAGCTCGCGCCGTCCCTCACGCAGAACGGCGTCGGATGGATCGCCAGCGACAACTCCCGTGAACGCCAGCAGCGCCAGGTCGGTCCCGCGCTCACCGTGCCGCGCTACCCGATGAACGTCTACTACAACGTCGGCAAGGCCACCGAGCAGACCGACGAGTACAACTGGCTGTACACGAAGAAGGCCGACGGCGGCAGCGGCACCTGCGAGAACTCCACCACGACCACCTGCCTGAAGGCCCCGCTGGACGTGAAGACCGGCTTCTCGTCCTACATCGTGCCCCTCGAGGCCCGCATCGCCATGGGCCACGTCCTCGCCAACGACCCGCGCCCGCACTTCATGCACCAGTCCAACCTCGCCGAGGAGCGCATCGGCTACACCGTCCTGGAGAAGGTCCTCTCCGACTACTCCGGCCTCTACGCCGACAACACCCCGCTGGTCAACCTCCGCATGCGCGACATCGGCACGGAGATGAGCAAGCGGGCCGCCTGGGCCGCCGCCGTCTCCGCCGGCAAGGTCACCGCCTACCGCATCGGCAGCACCGTCACCGTCTCCGCACCCGCCGGGACACCGTTCTCCGCCACCCTGCCCGGCGGCACCGTCCGCAACGACACCCGGGCCGTCTTCGGCGACGCCTACGCGGGCCTGCGCTCCGGCTGGGCCGCCCCCGCCGCCGGCCAGGACCGCCTCGACCTCACCCTGCCCGCCGGCGCCACCCCGGCGGCCCGCGCACTGACCTCCGCCACCGCCGCCGCGCAGCCCCCGGCCGCGAAGTCCCTCCCGGTTCCCGAGGGCGTCACCGCCCGCGTGCCCTACGGCCCCGGGGATGCCGCCGCCCGGCGCTGACCCGGACCGCCATCACTCCGTGCCGCACCACCCCATGCACAGCCGACACTGGAGAGAACCGAGTTCTATGCACGGACCGCCTGCCGAAACGGCATCCGACACTCCCACGGTGACCCTGCTCACCGAGGGAACGTACCCGCACAGCCATGGCGGAGTGAGCGTGTGGTGCGACCAGCTCGTCCAGGGCATGCCCGACGTCGACTTCCGGGTCATCGCGGTCACCGGCACCGGCCGCGAACCGCTCGCCTGGGAACTGCCCGGCCACGTCCGGGAGGTGGAGAGCCACGCCCTGTGGGGACCTCCGCCCCCCGGCCGCGCCCCGCGCGGCCGGGATCTGCGGGCCTTCCTCACCGCCTACGAACAGTTCCTGCTGTCCCTCCTGGACCCGGACCAGGAGCCGCACTTCGCCCGTACCTTCTACCGCCTCGCCGACCACGCCGCCTCCGGCACCCTGTCGGCCGCCCTGCGCGGCGAGGCCGCCGCCCGCACCCTCGTCCGCGTCTGGAACCGGCCGCACCTGCACACCGCGGCCGCCCGCCCCACCCTGCACGACGCCCTGCTGGCCACCGACCTGCTGGAGCACGCGCTGCGCCCGCTCGCGGCCACCCCGCCCGCCACAGGCGTCACCCACGCCGTCAGCGGAGGGCTCGCGACGCTGCCCGGCCTGGTCGCCCACCACCGGCACGGCACGCCCTTCCTCCTCACCGAACACGGCATCTACCTGCGCGAGCGCTACCTGAGCTTCCGCGCCGAGTCCTACCGCTGGCCGGTCAAGGCCCTGATGCTGGGCCTGTTCCGGATGCTCGCCGTGGAGAGCTACCGGTGCGCCTCCCTGGTCACCCCCGGCAACCGCTACAACCGGCGCTGGGAAGAGCACGGCGGCACCCCGCCCGACCGCATCCGCACCGTCTACAACGGCGTCGACCCCACGGCCTTCCCGCCCGCAGGGCCCGAGCCGGACGCCCCGACCCTCAGCTGGGCCGGGCGCGTCGACCCCATCAAGGGCCTGGAGACGCTCATCCGCGCCTTCGCGCTCGTCCGCGAGGAAATACCCGAGGCCCGCCTGCGGCTCTTCGGCGGCACCCCGCGCGGCGGCGAGGGCTACCGCACCGCCTGCGAGAAGCTCGCCGCGGAACTCGGCGCCGGCGAAGCCGTCGTCTTCGAAGGACGCGTCGACGACATCCGCGACGCCTACGCCGCCGGCAACGTCGTGATGCTCTCCAGCATCAGCGAAGGATTCCCCTTCACCCTCATCGAAGCCATGTCGTGCGGGCGGGCCACCGTCTCCACGGACGTCGGCGGCGTCCGCGAGGCCGTCGGCGACACCGGGCTCGTCGTACCGCCCCGCGACCCCGAGGCCATGGCCCGCGCCGCCCTCAAGCTCCTGCGCGACCCCGCGCGGCGCGCGGACATGGGGGAGCGGGCCCGGCTCAGGGTCATCGAACAGTTCACCCTCCGGCAGACCATCGACGCCTTCCGCGACATCTACCAGGACCTCGCCGGCACCCGCCGGCCCGAGTCCGCCCTCGAACGGCCCCGGCGCAGGCAGGAGGCCCCGGCCCGGGCCCTCGCGGACGCCGAGAGACCGGTCATGGCCCTGGCCGCGGGCGGTGCGGGATGAGCGGCTTACTCCGCCTCGTGCCCGACGAGCCCGAGCCCGCCCACGAGCCGGCGGCCGCACCCGCGACGGTGCGGCCCCGGCCGCGGCCGGGCTGGGCCGCCGACCCCGTCGACGAACTCGCCCAGCAGCTGGCCGAGGTGTGCGCCGCGGCCGTCCACCCCGACGAGATCGCGGCCGTCCTGGAGGCCGACGGCCTCACCGGCGAACAGATCACCGAACGCTACGGCCGCGCCGACGCCTTCGAACTCGCAGCGGAGCTGTACGCGCGCGTGCCCCGCAGCCACCCCGAACCCGGACCCCGTCCGGACCCCTGGAAGGTGACCCCGGGCCGCTTCGTCCTGCGGGCCCTGGTGTTCACCCTCCCCGGCTTCGGCTACTCCCTCGCCGCGCCCCTGATGGCCGGCGCCCGGGACGGCTACGGCCTGCCCCTGGGCACGGTGGGCCTCGTCACCTCCGCACTCGTGGCGTGGGCGTGGAACCAGGCCCTCGCCCACCGCGCCTACCTGCGCCTGGCGACGGGCGG
>NZ_JBAMDC010000427.1:0-5297 GCF_036961605.1 Streptomyces sp. KLMMK | reverse complement strand
GCGGGGGGCGCTGCCCGCGTAGAGGGCCTTGGCGGCCTCGGCGTGCAGGCGCGCCCGCTCGCTGGGCGGCATCCGGGCCCGGAAGGAGGCCATGACGACGGGCTGGGCGAAGCCGATGCCGTCGTGGCCCTCCGTCAGGATGCCCCGGCGCACCAGCCGGTAGAGGGCGTCGGCCGCCTCGCCGGCGCCGATGCCGACGAGCCGGGAGACGAGCGGGCCGCTCGCCCCGGGCGCGACGATGGAGACGGCGTCGAGGACGGCGCCGACCTCGGGGGAGCAGCCGCCGAGCCGGGTCAGCAGGGTCTCGGCGACCTCCACCGGCGCCAGCCGGGCCACGCGGCCGGCGGAGAGGTCCCCGGGGGTGAGCCCGGTGCGGCGCAGTTCGCGCAGCAGGGCCTGGAGCAGCAGCGGGTTGCCGCCGGTGGCCGTGCGGCAGGCGCGCGCGAGGTCGTCGTGCGCGGGCTCGCCGAGGAAGGAGGACAGCAGATAGCCGACGCTGTCGGCGTTGAGGCCCTGCAGCACCACGCGGCGGTGGAAGAAGGAGGCGACGCCGGCCGCGGACTCCGAGCCCTGCCCGGCCGCGCCTTCGCCCGTCAGGTCGGGGCGGTCCGTGCCGAGGGTGGCCAGCAGGACGACGGGCAGGCCCTCCAGACGGGCTGTCAGATAGCCGAGCCAGTGCAGCGACGGGGCGTCCGTCCACTGCAGGTCGTCGATCGCGACCAGCAGGGGGGCGCCGACCGTGGCGGCCGTGATCATCCGGTGCACCGCGGCGGCCTGCCCGGCCCCGTCCGCGCCGTCCGCCGCCCGCGGGCCCCCGGGCTCTCCGGCAGTGCCGGTCAGCTGGTCGCGGATCTGGTGCAGGACGCCGTGGGCGCGGTCGCGCTCGCCGGGTCTGGCGCGCGCGGAGACCGTTGTGAAGCCCTTGCTGCGGGCGGTCCTCAGCGCGGCGCGCACCAGGTGCGACTTGCCGGCGCCGATGCCGCCCTCCAGTAGCAGGCTGGCCCCCATGCCCGTCTCCGCGGCGGACAAGGCCCCGTCCAGGGCCGTCATTTCGCTGTCGCGGCTGAGCAACAGTCTCTCCCTCCCCTCGTACCTGCCGGGCCGTCACGGCGCCCGGCCTCCGCTGCCCCCCCGCGCGTCAGAAGCCGTCGAAGACCCCGTGGCTGTGGCGTCCGCGCCAGGCCTCGGTGGCGACGCCCTTGAGCACGACCTCGACCACGTCCTCCGCGAGCGTCGCGGTCACCGGCAGGTGCCCGAAGAGCACCCGGTAGTACGTGGTGGAGGCCAGCATGTCGAGCAGCAGGTCGATGTCGGCGTCGGGGCGCAGGTCCCCGCGCCGGATGCCGCGGCGCAGCGCCTCGGCCGTCGAGGCCCGGCGCGTGTGGAAGAAGCGCTCCAGGAACAGGCTCTCCAGCTCGGGGTGGTCGGCGAGGTCGGCCACGAGAGCGGGCAGGACGCGCCGCCCCAGCGTGGTGCCGAAGGCCTGGCTCAGTGTGCCGATGCCGGCGATCAGGTCGCAGTGGGTGCAGCCGGTGTCGGGGGTCGGGGTGGCGCCCACGGTGGTGACCAGCGCGTCCACGACGAGGTGCTGGCGGGACTGCCAGCGCCGGCGCAGGGCCGGCTTGCTCGTCCCCGCACGGGCGGCCACCGCTTCGAGCGTCAGGTTCCCGTAGCCCGACTCGTTGAGGATCTCCATCACCGCGGCGGGCACGGCCGCGTCGATGCGGCCGTCCCGTGGCCTTCCTGTGCGCTGCTGACCGCCTTCGCGCGTCTCCCGCGCTTCGGCCACCGCGCCGTTCGGGGTGTTCACCATGCGGCCAGTATAGGTAAGCTGCAATTGATTCCGTCCCGGAACGTAACGAAACGTTGTGCTGGAGGTCGTCGTGTCGCAGGAGGTGAACCAGGCGGTGGAGGGGGTCGGCGGCCCGCTCGCGCCGCCCGGTGCGGACGGCTCCCCGTCGCCGGCGACGGCGGGGGAGGGTCCGGCGGAGAGCGTCTTCTCCGGGGCCCGCCGCGCGCTGACCCTCGGCGTCGTCCTGTCCGTGAGCATGGTCGCCTTCGAATCCCTGGGCGTGGCCACGGTCCTGCCCGGCATCGCGGACGACCTGCACGGACTCGGCGCCTACGGCTGGGGCCTGTCGGCCCTGATGCTCGCCAACATCGTCGGCACGGTGGTCGCCGGACGCGCGGCCGACCGGGGCGGGCCCGCGCGCTCCATGGCCGCCGGGACGCTGGTCTTCGCCGCCGGCTGCGCGGTGGCGGGCGCGGCGGTCTCCTGGCCGCTGTTCCTGCTCGGCCGCGCGCTGCAGGGCCTCGGCGTCGGGGCTGTCATGAGCATGGCCTACACCGTGATCGGGCTCGCCTACCCCGAACACCTCAGGGCGCGCATGTTCGCCCTGCTCTCCTCGGCCTGGACCGTCCCCTCGCTGATCGGCCCCGTCATCGCCGGCACGCTCTCCGGCCTCGCGGGCTGGCGCGCCGTGTTCCTGCTCATGCTGCCGCTGATCGCCGTCGCCGCGGCCCTCACCCTCCCGGGCCTGCGCCGCCTCGACCGCCCCGCCGCCTCCGCCGCCGCCCCCGCCGGACCCTGGTGGCGGAGCCCCCTCGCCGCGAGCATCCTCCTCACCGCGGGCACCGCACTCTTCCTCCAGGCGCTGCTCCTGAAGAACCTCGCCCTGCTGATCCCGCTCGCCCTCGCCGGCCCGGCCCTCGCCGTGCCCGCCCTGCGCCGGGTCACCCCCGCCGGAACCCTCGGCCTGCGCGCCGGAGTCGGCGCCGGCATCGGCCTCCGCTTCCTGCTGTGCGGCGTCTACTTCGGCAGCGAGGCCTTCCTCCCGCTCGGCCTGCAGGAACTGCGCGGCGTGGACGCCTCCCCGGCGGGCCTCGGCCTGTCCGCCGGCGCCATCACCTGGGTCGCGGGCTCCGCCTGGCAGGCCCGCCGCGACGGCCGGGCGCAGGGCCGCACCGGCAGCGTCACCCTCGGCTTCGCCGTCCTGCTCGCCGGCCTCGCCGTCATGGCCGCCGCCGTCCTCGCCGAGGCCGTGCCCCCGCTGGTCGCCGTCGCGGGCTGGGCCGTGGGCGGCTTCGGCATGGGCATCGCCTTCAACGCCGCCACGACCGACACCCTCGAACAGGCCCCCGCCGCCCAGCAGGGCCTCGTCAGCGGCTCCCTGCAGCTCGCCCAGACCCTCGCCACCGGCCTGGTCTCCGGCATCGGCGGCGCCGCAGTCGCCACGGCCCACCGGCACGGCGCGACCACCCGGGCCGGGCTCGTGTTCACCTTCGCGCTCACCGCGGCGCTCGCCCTGGCAGGCGTGCTGCTCTCCAGACGCCTGCGCCCCGCCCCGGCCGGCTGACCGGCCGGCCCCCCGACCTCACCCCGCACCTGCGGGGCCCTTCCCCCAAGGTCCCCGTCCCCAAGGCCTGCGCACCCCGAGGCCCCCTACGTCATACGTCAAGGAAGGAGTCCGACCGTGGAGAACGTACTGCTGCTGGGGCTGAGCGCCCCGGCCGACGACGACCCCTACGGCGACCCGCTGCTGCGCGCGCTCTCGGCCCCCGGTGCCTCCGGCACCCGGCTCGTCGTCAGCACCGCGCCGTCCGTACTGGCCCGGGCCGGCAGTGAGATCATCGCCCCCTCGCACCCCGTCGCCGACGCCCTGCGCCAGATGGCCTCGCTCGCCGACGGCATCGTCATCACGACCCCCGAGACGGCCGCCGCGCCGCCCACCTCCCTGCGCACGCTCCTCAACTGGCTGACGTGGCCCACCGAAGGCTCCCCGCTCATCGGCAAGCCCGTCGCGGTCATCACCACCTCCACCGCCCCCGCGGCCGAGCCCGAGCCGTACTGCGAGGCCGAGCGGATGCTCTTCTCCGCCGGCGCCACCATCATCGGCCCGCGCACCGTCGTCCCCCGCATCGACCGGACCCTGCGCGAGGAGCCCGACGGGCAGGTCGCCTTCGGCGACCCCGGCGCGGCCGTCCGCCTGCTGTTCCACATCCACCGCACCGCCGCGGCCGCCCGGGAGACCTCCGGCCTGCCGCCCGCGGACGACTTCCGGCCCTGGCTGCTCTGACCGCGCGCGAAGGACGGCCCCGGCGGCGGACGATCGCCGCCGGGGCCGGCGCGCCGCAGGTCAGGCCGTCAGCCGGCCGTGCAGCGCAGCATCGCCAGCGGCGGATTGGCGAGGAAGTTCTCCCAGAACTCCGCGCCGTACCTGCTGACGCCGTCCTCGGGCACCTCCAGCGGCACCCACGTGACATCCCGGAAGCCGGCCGCCCACAGCGCGCCCTCGCACACCTCGCGCCGCGGGTAGTTGGTCACGAACTCGACGGGGGAGTCGAGCAGCGCCGTGATCCGCACCCGCGGTCCCACCTCGCCCTCGCCCACCTGCTCGTAACGGAAGCCGTACTTCTCCGTGGGCGGGCCGTCGAAGCGGAACTCCGGCGCCTGGGTGAGGACGAAGAACTCCCCGCCCGGCCGCAGGCTGCGGTGCACGCCCCGGCACATCCACTCCATCGTGGCCGCGTCGTCGGCGTAGTTGAGGAGGTAGACGGCCGTCGCCACGTCGAAGCGCCGGTCGAACAGGGGCAGGTCGGCGCCGTCGCCGACCAGGTAGCGCACCCCCAGGGGGTTGCGCTTCTCGATGGACCAGGCGGCGGCCACCATCGTGTCGGAGACGTCGACGCCGAGGACCTCCGCGGCGCCGAGCAGCTTCGCCTGCCGGCTGTAGAAGCCCGTCCCGCACGCCAGGTCCAGGACCGACTTGCCGCTCAGGTCCCCGAGCATCCGCAGGAAGCTGTCCGACTCCGGGTAGCGGGCCATGGGCAGCGACTTGAATCCCTCGTAGGCCTCGCCGATGTCGTCGTACTGCTGCACGGTCATGTGAGTTCCTTCTCCAGGGGGGTGTCGAGGAGGCCGGCGTCCGCCCCGGGGACGGGCCGGCCGCGCAGCCGGTCGCCGGCCAGGGCGGCGCGCCTGCCCTGGTGCCGGGCGGCCGCCAGCGCCTGGACGGTCGGCAGGACCCCCGCCGACCGGGCGTGCGACGTACCGTACGGATTGCCGCCGGCCTCGAACACCACGGGATCGGTGTAGCCCGGCGGCACCACGACCGCACCGCAGTGGTGCAGCACGTGGTGGAGGGAGAGGAGCGCCGACTCGCTGCCCGCGTGCGGCCGGGCGGTGGAGACGAACCCGCTGGCGGGCTTGCCCGCGAGCGGCCCCGGGCCGGCCGGGGGCTCCAGCGACTGAAGGAAGCCCAGCAGCGGCGCGGCGACGGCGCCGGCCCGCACCGGGG
>NZ_JBAMDC010000426.1:0-5301 GCF_036961605.1 Streptomyces sp. KLMMK | reverse complement strand
ACGGCCGAGGAGGGCTTCGCCGCGGTCGACGTGGCCGCGCTCCACCCCGAGAGCTCCCCCGGCTGGCCGGCGAAGGCCGCGGCCGCGCGGGAGAAGTTCCTCGCCGAGCACACGCACGACGATGACGACGAGATCCGCTTCTTCGTCGCCGGAGCCGGGGTGTTCTACCTGCACGTGGACGGACTGGTGCACGCGGTGTGCTGCGAGCGGGGCGACCTGCTGGGGGTGCCGCGGGGCACCCGGCACTGGTTCGACATGGGGACGGTGCCGTCCTTCACCGCGATCCGCTTCTTCCACGTGCCGGACGGCTGGGCCGCCTCCTTCACCGGCAGCGACATCGCCTCCCGCTTCCCCTCCTTCGACGAGCTGCGCGCAGGGCGGGCGGCATGAGCCTGCGGTTCGCGGCGGACTGCGTGGTCCTGGACATCGAGGGCACGACGAGCGCCACGGGCTTCGTCGTGGACGTGCTCTACCCGTACTCGCGCAGCCGGTTCGGCTCCCTGCTCACCGAGCGGGCCGCCGAGCCCGCGGTGCGGCGCGCCGCCGAGCAGGTCCGTGCGCTCCTGGGGGAGCCGGCCGCGGACGCCCCGCGCATCGTGCGGGCCCTCAACTCCTGGCTGGACGAGGACCGCAAGGCCACGCCGCTGAAGACCTTGCAGGGCATCGTGTGGTCGGAGGGGTTCGCCCGCGGCGAGCTGGTCTCGCACTTCTACGAGGACGTGGTGCCCGCCCTGCGGCGCTGGCGCGCGGGCGGGGTGCGCCTGCACGTGTACTCGTCCGGGTCGGTGGCGGCGCAGCGCGCGTGGTTCGGGCACAGCGCGCAGGGCGATCTGCTGCCGCTGGTGGACGGGTTGTACGACACGGAGAACGCGGGGCCCAAGCAGTCGCCGGGCTCGTACCGGGCCATCTCCGAGGCCATCGGGGCGCCGCCGGGCCGGACCCTGTTCCTCTCGGACCGGCCCGCGGAGCTGGACGCTGCGCGGACGGCGGGCTGGCTCACGGCGGGCGTGCGGCGCCCGGGCGAGCCCTACTACGCGCAGGGCACGGGCGGCCACCCGGAGGCGGGTTCGTTCGCCGGCATCGACGTCGCGCGGGCGGGGAGCGAACCGTGACCGGCGCCGGCGCGGGGCTTTTGGGCCTGGCGGAGGCGGGTGCGGCGCTGGCCGCGGAGGCGGCCCGCTTCGCGTCGTTCGGCTGGATGCGCGGCACCTCGGGGAACCTGTCGGTGGTCACCGGCCGGGAGCCGCTGCGCCTGGCGGTCACGGCGAGCGCTCTCGACAAGGGCGAACTGACGGCCGCCGATGTGGTGCTGGTCGACGGCGAGGGCGCGGCCGTGGCGGGCGGCAGGCCCTCGGCGGAGGCGGCGCTGCACGCGCGGGTGGTCCGGCTGACGGGCGCGGGCGCGGTCGTGCACGTCCACACGGTCGCGTCGGTGGCGATGGCCCGCCGCCGTCCGGGGGGCATCGTGCTGAAGGACCTGGAGATGCTGAAGGGGCTCGGGCTCCCGGCCGACGGACCGGAGGTCGTCCTGCCGGTGATCGGCAACAGCCAGGACATGCGGGTGCTGGGCGACCGGCTGGCGGCCGCCCGCGAGCCGCGGATGCCCGCGGTGGTCGTGGCCGGGCACGGGCTGTACGTGTGGGGTGCGGATCCCCGCGAGGCCCGGCACCGGACCGAGATCGTGGAGTGGCTGCTGGAGCTGGAGCTCCTGGAGGGGCCGGCCCCGGCCGGCGGCTGCTGAGCCCGGCGGGCAACCGCGGGCCCCGCAGGTCCCGGGCCCTGCAAGCCTAGAGCCTGCAAGTCCCGGGGCCGCAAGCTCTACGCCCGCGGGCGGCCGGCGAGGCGGGGCAGGTGGAGGCCGAAGTGCAGCGCCCCCATGCGCACCGCGAACACGAGCGACGCGGCCACGACGGCGGCGGCCGTCGGTCCGGTGCCGAGCCGGTCCAGGATCAGGTAGCAGACGGCGCCGAGCAGCGCCGCGGTGGCGTAGACCTCCTCGCGGAGCAGCAGCGGCGGGAACTCCCCGCACAGGACGTCGCGGACGACCTCTCCGGTCACCCCGGTGACGACGGCGAGGATGACCGCGGCGAACGGGGTGACGCCCGCGTCGAGCCCGGCCCGCGCGCCGATCACCGTGACGACGGCGAGGCCGACGGCGTCGACGGTCATCAGGGAGCGGCGCGGCAGTTCGCGGTGGTGCAGGAAGAGCATGGTCGCCACGGCCGTGACGGCGATGACGGTGAGCAGGACCCAGTCGTGGGTCCAGTACAGCGGGTGCCGGTCGAGGATGAGGTCGCGCAGGGTGCCGCCGGAGATGGCGGCGGCGAAGGCGAGGACGAGCCCGCCGAAGGGGTCGAGGCGGGCGCGGTGCGCGGCGAGGACGCCGCTGGCCGCGAAGGCGGCGATCCCGGCCAGGTAGAGCAGGTGCAGCATCCCTCCAGCCAAGCATCCGCGGCTCCCCCGCCGCTTCGGCCGATCGGCCGGGGCCGCCTCGGCCGAAGGGACGAGTTCCCCGGCCGAGGCGCGGCGCTCACTCCGCGGTGCGGGCGACCACGTCCTCTATCCGGCGGGAGCGGTTGACGTGCAGGACGCCGAGCTCGCTGTAGCGGCCGCTCTCGTTGCTCCAGTCGAGGTTGCCGCGCATGCAGGCGCGGTTGGCGTCGAGGAAGAGCCGGGTGTTCTCGCGCTGTTCGGGGGAGAGGCCGAAGACCTCGCAGAGCCGGGCGGCCTCGGCCTCCAGCTGCAGGAACCGGGTGGTGCGGCGGCGGATCATGCGCTGGACGTGGACGATCGCCTCCGCGCGGCCGCACCCGTGCTCCAGGCCGAGCAGCAGGACGGCGTTGTTCAGCTCGCCGTTGGCCAGGTCCTTCTCCAGGGAGTGGAGGTCGTTGGTGAGGGTGACGACCTCGGCGGTGATGGCCCGGGCCTCCAGGATGCACATGCTCTGGTGGATCTCGGCGGGCGCCTCGAAGTGCCCGCAGCGCTCGGAGACGTCCACGACGACCTCGCTGCCGATGCCGAGGCGGCGCAGCTTCATGTACGGGTCCATGCCGAGGACCGTGCCGCTGCGGCGGTTGACGGCCTCGGACACGTAGGTGAGGAAGTACTCCTCCCAGTGCCGTACGGCCCGGGCCCGCCAGGCGGCCGACATGCCGAGCTGGGCCTGGAGCCACAGCTCGGTCCAGACGCGCGCGAGCGGGAAGGAGGGGGTGATGCCGGCGGCGCCGGGTTCCTGGCGGGCGAGGGCCGCCATTTCGTGGCAGATCTCGTAGGTGGCGGCGGGGTCCTCGCCGAGCCCGCTGTCGAAGAGATCGTCGAAAAAGAAGAAGAAGCTCTGTACGGCGAGGCCGAAGGTCAGGTCGTTGACGCCGGCTCCGGGGAGGAAGCCGGCGGCCAGCCGCTCGATGCGCCAGGTGCGGTACCGCTCGAGGTTGTGCGGGCTGCTGAGCAGACCGGTGGAGACCAGCCAGTGCTCGTTCCGTGCCCGCGCCACCTCCACATAGGGGTTCAGCCGCTTGGGGAATGGAATGTCCAGGGCGATGTCCTGTGGCATCGAGGCCAGCCTCCTTCAGAGCCGTGCTGAGCCGATCTCGATCCTTCCGGTTCGGGCCCGGCCTGCACGGAGCATCCGCTCCGCCCCTCTGCGTTCCCGGGCGGGCCTGGCAGAGTGCTGCCCTCTTGGCACAACCATTAAAACGACAACCATATGTTCCATGGGGTGCATTGGGGCCGTCGGGCGCACAGACCGCCCACTGCATAGGCCACCGGCCTTAGTCCACGCTCCACGCGCCCCGCTGCGCAGGTCAGAGCATTGCGGGGCGCAACCGCCACGGCCGCGCCCCGCACCCTCACGGACGGCCGGAAAGTATCGCCGTCCACCGTACCTCCGGCATCACTTCAGGGCGCTGCGCTTCTGCCACTGCTCCCAGCTCTCCTGCCAGACCGACAGGCCGTTGCCGGGGTCGGTGACCTTGGTGCTGGTGGTGTTCTTGACCTCGACGGTGGAGCCGATGGGGAGGAAGTCGTAGACCTTCTTCGCGTCGGAGGTCGTCATGCCGAAGCAGCCGTGGCTGTTGTTCTCCACGCCGATGGACCGGTTCCAGGGCGCCGAGTGCAGGAAGGTGCCCGAGGCGGTCAGGTGCGTGACCCACTTGGAGTCGAGCATCCACTCGTTGCCGTGGCCGATGGTGGAGGAGTCCATGGTCTCGTCGGCGTTCTTGCTGCGGACGGTGTGGATGCCGCCGCGGGTGGGGTCCACCGGGGAGCCGGCGGAGCCCTTGATGGTGCCGACGGGCTTGCCGTTCTCGAGCATCGTGAGGGTGTGCGACGGGACGTCGATGACCGCCTTGTGGTCGGCGCCTATGGAGAAGTCCCAGGCGTAGTTCTTCGCGAACCAGCCGCCCTCGCCCGAGTCGACGCCCGCCAGCAGGCCCTTCACGTTGACCTTGGTCCCGGCGGGCCAGTAGGTCTTGGGCCGCCAGTCGATGCGGTCCTGGCCGGACCAGTCCTTGACCCAGCCCCAGGCGCCCTCGACCTTGGGCGTCGAGGTGACGGCCAGGGACTTCTCGATCTCGGCGCGCTTGCTCTTGTCCACCGGGTGGTCGAAGAGGATGGAGACGGGCATGCCGGTGCCGACGGTCTGCCCGTTGCCCGGGGTGTTGGTGAGCTTGTTGACGCTGGGCGCGGCCTGCGTGGTGAAAGTGGCGGTCGAGGAGGCTTCCTTGCCCTTGCCGTCCTTGCCGCCCTTCGCCTTGGAGCGCACGGTGTAGGTGTTCTTCGGGCCGACCTTGCCGTCGGCGGTCCAGGTGGCGCCGTCGTCGGCCATCCGCCCGGAGACCTTCTCGCCCTTGGCGTCCTTGACCTCGACCTCGGTCAGCTTCCCGCCCTCGGCCTTGACCGATATCTGCGAGCCGAGCTTGACGTCCTTGCCCTCGCCGGGGCTGACGGTGATCTTCGGCTCGGGCCCCGCATCGCTACCGCCCCCGCCCGAGCCGCCCGAGCAGGCGGTGAGCACCAGAGAGCCCGCGAGAGCGGCGGATGCCAACAGGGCGGAGCGACGACCCGGTCCGACGTGCACGGTGAGACGACCTTTCTGGCTATCTGGATGTGGCCTTCGCTTCTACAGATGATCCATACGCTTGTACGGTTGCAGGAAGAAAAGAAACATTTGTGCATCGGAAGGTCTGATCGACTGGTTCGCCCCTGCCGGGGAGTTGACGGCCAGTGGGCCGGGGCGAGCCGTTCGACGCCGGCGCGCTGTGGCTCGGCATGGATGCGACGCTCGCCGTGCAGCAGTGGAGC
>NZ_JBAMDC010000425.1:0-5309 GCF_036961605.1 Streptomyces sp. KLMMK | reverse complement strand
TTCGGCGACGCGGACCGCATCGAAGGTGGCGAGGGCGGCGGGCAGCGGGTCGGGCCGGGTGTCCGGGGTGCCGGTGCGCAGCTCGCCGGCGACGGACCGCAGAGAGAGTTCGGTGTGCCGGAGCAGGTTCACGGCGGCGGGGCCGGCCGCGGGGTGGCCGGGGCAGTCGGCGAGGCGGTCGAGCTGGTCGCGCACGTGGCGGACGGCCGCGCGGGTGTGGTTGAGGGCCCGGTCGCGGACGGAGGGCGAGGCGGGGCGCTCGGTGACGGGCACGCGGGAGAGGCGGGCGGCGGCCATCGCGCGGTCGGCGGCCTCCCGTTCGGCCGGCGCGCCGCCGCCGGCTTCGAGGTGGTAGGCGGTGGCGCTGGCGTAGTCGGCCACGGCCGCCACCGCCTCGGCGAGGACGGCGCGGTAGGGGACGGGGGCGGGTTCGGGCCACAGGAACCGCTCGGCCAGAACGGCGAGCAGGATGCCGGTGGTCAGGCCGGTGAGCCGGGAGTCCAGGGAGCCGGGATCGTAGGGCGGGAAGCAGGGCAGCACGTAGAAGAGCTGGAAGGCCGTGGCGAGGCCGGTCAGGCGCGGGCCGCCGACGCCGCAGTAGGCGACGACGAAGCCGACGGCCAGCATGCCGCCGGCGGCCGCCCAGGGGTGGACGGCGAGGAGCGTTCCGGCGGTGACGAGGACCCAGCCGGCCGGCAGGGCGGTGAGCAGGGTCCGGGTCCGCTCCCGCGGCGGGCCGGGGACACGGCAGAACATGACGAGGGGCAGCGCGCCGAACATGGCGTACAGGGCCATGACGGAGTCGCCGGTGACGTACCGGAAGAAGTAGAAGCCGGGGCAGGCGGCCGCCACCACCCACAGGGCGCGGCGGGCCGCCTGCGGCACGCCCTCGTGGCGCAGGAGCCGGCGGGCGGACACGCTCATGCCCGCGTCCACCGGGGCGCCTTCCGCCCGCAGGAGTGCGGCGGAGCGGCCCGGGAGCCGGGTGCGGCATTCCAGCCGATTGTGCGGATCATAGTGTTCCTCACATTAGGTGAGGAAACGTCTGCTTCAAGGCGACACCCCGTCGGTCAGCACCGCAGCGGGTCCCCGATCACCGGACCGGTGGGGCCGGTGTTGCGGCACAGGGCGTACCCCTGGGCCCGCAGGTCGTCGACGATGCCCGGCAGGGCGTCGGGGAAGTTGCTGAAGAGGTGCCCGAGCACCACTCCCCCGCGCTTGTCCTCCGCGGGGGCGTCGCGGACCCTCGCCCGCAGCGTGGCGACGTCGGGGAAGCGGCCGCCGGAGTTCTCCCAGTCGAGGGTGTCGACGGTCCAGGTGCACACGCGGTAGCCCAGGCTCGCGGCGATCCGCGTCTCCCGGGGGCCGTAGTCCCCGAACGGCGGGCGGAGCAGCGTGCTCCTGACGCCATCGCGGATCTCCTTGCGCGCCTCGTCCTCCGGAAGCGCCGTCAAGTGCGGGTGCGAATAGGTGTGGTTGCCCACCCAGTGCCCCTGGCGGCGCAGGGTCCGGGCGACCTGGGGCTGCTGCGAGGCGTACTCGTTGATGAGGAAGAACGCCGCGCGGATCCCCCTCTCCTTGAGGTAGGCGCCCGTCTCCACGGCCCGTTCGACCTGGTCGTAGGGCCAGTCGTCGAGGGTGAGCAGCACCCGGCCGGAGGTGTTCCCGCATCTCCGGTGGTCGTAGGCGGCCGCGGGCCCGGCGGAGGCGGGCAGCCCGCACAGCACCAGGGTCAGCGCGGCCAGGGCCGCGCCCAGGGGCGGGCGGACGCGGGGCGGGCGGGGCAGGCGGAGCACGCGGCGCGACGAACCGGACATGCGGGAACTCCTCCCTCGGCACCGTTCGGGGTTCAGATGATCCCGGCGCCGGGGTCCGGCCGCCAGCAGGACGACGCCCGGGAGGGAGCCCCCGGCGAGACCCGGGCGGGCGCGTACGGGGCCGCATCCGGGGGACGCGGACGTGACGCGCGCCACGCCCGCCGCGGCCCGCGCCGCCGTCAGCTGGGCGAATGCGCCCGCCGCAAGGCATCCTTGCCCGCCCGGCATTGGAACGCCCCCGCAGGGGCGGCCGAGGATACGGAGCATGAACACGAACGCGGATTCCCGTACCGACGTGCTGGCCGTCGTGAGCCAGTCCGGACCCACCGTCACCTTCTTCGACGCCGGCACCTACGAGCAGCTCGACGTGGTCGAAGTTCCCGCGCAGCCGCACGAGTTGTGCTTCGACCCGGACCGGCGCCTGCTGTACTGCGCGAGCACCTACACCGACGGCTACTACGGGGCCCACCAGGGGCGCGCCCGGCAGATCACCGTCATCGACGCCGACGCCCGGAAGGTCGTCGACACCGTCGACCTCGCCCCGGACCACGCGCCGCACGGCCTCGCCCTGGACCGGGAGCGCTCCCGGCTGTACGTCAGCGTCGAGGCCACCGCGACCGAGCCGGGCGGCGTCGTCATCCTCGACGCGGACACCCGCCGCCGCATCGGCCGGATCCCGGTCATGGCCGACGGCCCGCACTGGTTCGCGATCTCCCCGGACGGCCGCCGCGGCTGGTCCACCAACAAGGAGGCGCCGTTCGTCTCCGTCGTGGACCTGGAGCGGGACGAGTTCGCCGGGCGCGTCGCCGTGCCCAGCAGCGAGGGGCTGGACGTCTCCCCCGACGGCAAGTACGTCTACGTCGCCGCGCCCAAGGCCGACTTCGCGTCCGCCCCGACCGCACCGCCCGGCATCCGGGTGATCGACGCCGCCACCGGCAAGGTGGAGCGCGTGCTGCCGACCGGGGGCGTGGTCTTCCCCGTCCACACCACGGCCACGGGCGCGGTCCTCGCGGGCGAGCTGCGGGTGGACTGGGGCGAGGGCGGCACGCTCGGCGCCCAGCGGGACGGGGTGCTGACCGTCTTCGCGCCGGACGGCCCGGAGGTCGTGGGCCAGGTGCCGGTCGGCAAGTTCCCGCTGACCATCACCTCCTCGCCGGACGGCGCCGTGGGCTACGTGGCCAACGTCGTGTCCGGCACGGTGACCGTGGTGGACCTGGAGCGGATGGACGTGATCACCACACTGGAGGTCGGCCGGAAGGGCGAGGCGGGCGCGCACGGCCTGGCGTACATCCCCGCCGCCGGCTGAGCCGGTGCCGGGGCCGGGCCGGGGAGCGGGCACAATCGTGGGGTGTCCAGAAGAACCAGACCCCCCGCGCCCCGGCCGGCCGTCACCGCCGCCTCCCCCTGCCCCTGCGGCCTCGACGCGGCCTACGGCGACTGCTGCGGCCGCCTGCACGCGGGCGAGCGGGCGGCATCGACGGCCGAACGGCTGATGCGCTCGCGCTACAGCGCCTTCGCCGTCCGCGACGCCGCCTACCTGCTGCGCACCTGGCACTCCACGACCCGGCCGGACGGGCTGGACCTCGACCCCGTCATGGAGTGGACCCGGCTGGAGATCCTGGGGACGACGGACGGCACGGCCTTCCACCAGGAGGGCACCGTGGAGTTCCGCGCCCACTACACCGACCGCGGCCGCTCGGGCTTCCAGCACGAGAACAGCCGCTTCGCCCGTGAGGACGGGCAGTGGGTGTACGTCGGCGAGGTGTGACCGGCGCTGCGGCGGCGCCGGTCACCCGCACGGCTCGCGCCAGGCGTCCAGTTCGAGCCTCTTGCGCATCGAGCTGAGGCCGAGCCGCTGCGCCGTGGGGCAGAAGTCCTTCCGCTCCAGGGCGTACTCGACGTGGAAGACGGCCTTGCCGCTCTTCACGAACGGCACCAGCTTCTCGCACTCCTCGAACTCGGCGCACTGCTCGTTCACCGCGAAGTCGAAGTCGCCCACGAGGGCGGGGATCTGGTCCAGGTCGTTCTTCAGGCCGACGGCCATGCCGCGTTCGTGGGCGAGCGAGGCGAGCATCCGGTTGAAGGCGAGCTGGTCGGCCGCGGACAGCGGGAAGCCCGTGCGGTTGCGGTAGCCCTCCATCAGGTCCGGCTCGACGGCGTCGAAGCCCTTCTGCCGGCACATGTCGAAGCGGGCCGCCATAATCGGCCGCAGGACGTCGAGGCGGCGGATGTCCAGCCACTTCTCGCCCTTCCAGCCCTTGTTCCGCTCGCCCAGCAGCCGCTCCGGGAACGCCTTGTGGTCCGGGCGGAAGTCCTCCCAGGCGCCGGCGTTGAGGTAGCAGATCACCTTGGCACCGCGGTCGTGCAGCTCCTTGACCGTACGGGCCGTGTTCTCGAAGCCGTCGATGTCGTAGACGGGGACGTCGGCGGACGTGTCGGCCTTGCCGTCGAGCTGCCACTGCCAGCGGGTGCCGGGGCGGGGCCGCCAGTGCTTCCCGGCAGCGCGGGGAGATGCGGCGGACTCCGTGGCCGTGGGCGTGGGCCCGTCGTCGCCGTCCGGCCCGTCGCCGTCGTCCGTGGCCGAACAGCCCGCCGCTCCGGCGAGCAGGGCGAGCGCGAGCAGGGCCGCGGAGGAGCGGCGGCGCGCGAGCCTCACCGTGTCCTCCGCCGGAGCGCGGCCCCGTCCCCGGGGAGCGGCCCCTCGTCCCCGGCCGGCGGCTCCCCGTTCACCCACGGCGCCGCGCTCCACGGGTTGGCGCCCTCGCCCGGCACCGCGCAGTGCACCCCGGCGCCCCGGTCCCCGGCGGTGCGCGCCACGTGGGCGGCGTGCCCGGCCGGCACGGCGTAGACGAGGTGGCAGAAGCGGGCCGGCGGGTGGTCGGCGGTCCAAGGCGGCACGGCTGCCCTCCGGTAGGTGTCCCAGGTGCCCTCGAAGGTGACGAGGAGATCGGCGACGCGAGCATAGCCGGGGTCGGGGTGGGTGCCGGGGTTGAGGACGGCCGTCCGCGCGCCCAGCGCCCTGGCGAGCATGACGAGCCGGCGGTAGTGGGGCAGGTGCGCGGCCTGCGCGGCCGTCTGGTCGAGGAAGACGCCGTCGACGCCGTACCAGCGGCGGTGGCGGCGGATGTCGCCGACGACCGCGCGCGGCGGCCGGTGGCCGTAGCCGGTGTCGACGTAGCCGAGCAGCCGCACGCCGGCGCCGCGCAGGCGTTCCGCCACGGCCCCGAAGGCGGGGTCGGGGCGGGAGCCGGGCCCGTCCGCGACGTTGAGGACGACGCCGTGGAGCCGGGGCGCGGCCGCCTCCAGGGCGGACCACGCCTCCGGGTCCACGTCCGGGTGGACGTACAGCGGTACGAGCAGCCGCTGCCCGTCCGGCCGGTGGTCGGGTGGGCTCACCGCGGGGGCTCCCCGGCCCGGTCGCGGGTCTCGGCCCACAGGTCGGTCAGCGAGGTGGCGAGGGGGCGCCGCGGCGTCCAGCCCAGGGCCTGCGCG
>NZ_JBAMDC010000424.1:0-5407 GCF_036961605.1 Streptomyces sp. KLMMK | reverse complement strand
GGTCCCGACGGGCTGTTCCACGCGGCGCAGACGCTGCGGCAGCTGACGGTGGAGCGGGGCGGCGCGAAGGGCTTCGCCGGGGCGCTGGTCCGCGACTGGCCGGGCACGGCGGTGCGGGGCCTGTCCGAGGGCTTCTACGGGGAGCCGTGGTCGCGCGAACAGCGTCTGGCGCAGCTGGACTTCATGGGCCGCACCAAGCAGAACCGGTATCTGTACGCGCCGGGCGACGACCCCTACCGGCAGGCCCGCTGGCGCGCCGCCTACCCCGCGGCGCAGCGCGAGGAGTTCCGGGCGCTGGCCGAGCGGGCCCGCCGCAACCACGTGACGCTGGCCTGGGCGGTGACGCCGGGGCAGTCGATGTGCTTCTCCTCGGCCGAGGACCTGCGGGCCCTCAGGCGCAAGGTGGACGGCATGTGGGCGCTGGGGTTCCGCGCCTTCCAGCTGCAGTTCCAGGACGTGAGCTACAGCGAGTGGCACTGCGGGGCGGACGCGGACGAGTTCGGCTCGGGGCCGAAGGCGGCGGCGAAGGCGCAGGCGAAGGTCGCGGGCGCGCTGGCGGCGCACCTGGCGGCGAAGGGGGCGGAGGCGGCCCCGCTGTCGCTGCTGCCCACCGAGTACTACCAGGAGGGGCGGACGGCGTTCCGGCGGGCGCTGGCGGAGCGGCTCGACCCGCGCGTGGAGGTGGCGTGGACGGGTGTCGGGGTGGTGCCGAAGACCATCACCGGCGGCGAACTGTCCGACGCCCGGGCCGCCTTCGGGCACCCGCTGGTGACGATGGACAACTACCCGGTGAACGACTTCGCGCAGGACCGTATCTTCCTCGGGCCGTACACCGGCCGGGAGCCGGCCGTCGCGACGGGCTCCGCCGCGCTGCTCGCCAACGCCTCGTCGCAGGCGGCGGTCTCGCGCATCCCGCTGTTCACGGCGGCCGACTACGCCTGGAACCCGCGCGGCTACCGCCCCGAGGAGTCCTGGCGGGCCGCGGTCGACGACCTGGCCGGGCCGGACCCGCGCACCCGGGAGGCGCTGCGGGCCCTGGCGGGCAACGACGCCTCGTCGGTGCTCGGCGGCACCGAGTCGGCGTACCTGCGCCCGCTGCTGGACGCGTTCTGGACGGCCCTGTCGGGTACGGACGCCAAGGCGCGGGACGAGGCCGCGGGCCGGCTGCGGTCCGCCTTCGGCACGATGCGGGAGGCGCAGCAGCGCCTGTCGGGGTCCTTCGGCGGCGAGGTGGGCCCGTGGCTGGAGCAGCTCGCGCGGCACGGCGAGGCGGGGACGCGGGCGCTGGACATGCTGCTCGCCCAGGCCCGCGGCGACGGCGCGCAGGCGTGGCGGGCGCAGCTGGACGTGCAGCGGCTGCGCGGGCGGATCAAGGACAGCCCGGTGACGGTCGGCAAGGGCGTGCTCACCCCCTTCCTCGACCAGGCCCTGGCGCGGGCGAACGGCTGGACGGGCGTGGACCGGCCGGTGCGCTCCGCGGGCCGGGCCACCGACGGGGACCCGGCCACCGCCCTGACTCCCGCCGCGGGTGAGCCGCTGACCGTACGGCTGGAGGGGCCGCGGCCGCTGACGGCCGTCACCGTGCTCACCGCGCCCGCGCCGGGCGCGCGCGGCACGGCCTGGGCCCGCGACGTCTCCAAGGGGTGGCAGCGACTGGGCGCCGTGTCGGACGGCGGCTGGACGCAGCTGGCCGGCAAGGGGATGCGGGCGGACGCGCTGCGGGTGGTGTGGGAGGGGAACGGCACGCCGCCGCCCGTCCACGAGATCGCCCCGTGGTTCGCGGACACGCCCTCGGCCGACGTGGAGCTCACGCGTGCGGAGGCGGACGCGGAGCTCGGCGGGCGCCCGGCGGCCGTGGAGGTGCGCATGATCAACCGCCGGCCGGAGGAGGTCCGCGAGAAGCTCGTCGTGAAGGCGCCCGAGGGCGTCTCGGTCAAGGCCCCCGCGGAGCTGGCGGTGGCGCGCGGCGGGGTGGCCACCGCACGGATCGAGCTCACGGTCCCGGCGGGCGGCGCGGCCCGCACCTTCACCGTCCCGGTCCGCCTCGGCGACCAGGAGCGGACCCTGACCGTACGGGCGTACCCGCAGGCGGGCGGCCCGGACCTGGCGCGCGGCGCCGCCCTGAGCTCCGCGGGCGGCGGCCGGCAGCTGGAGCTGGCCCGCCCCGTACGCCTGGGGCGGCTGGTGCTGCACTGGCGCGACGGGCAGGACGGCGAGGAGGACGCGGCCCGCTGCCGCGTCCAGGTGTCGGCGGACGGCCGCACCTGGCGGGACGCGGCCTCGGCCTCCGGCGAGGGGGGCACGGAGACGGTGCGCATGGACGCGCCGGACACGCGCTTCGTACGGGTGCAGGGCGGGAAGGCCGGGAACGCCCTGCGGGGTGTGGAGGCATACGCGGTGGGCCGCCCCTGAGGACGTGGTGGACCGCCCCTGAGCGCGGCAGGCACGCCGTCCCCGGGCGCCGGGCCGGCTCTTCGGCCCGCCCGGCGCCCGGGGTACGGAAATGGCCCGGGACTGTCAGGCGGAAATGCCGTCGATCCGGGCCATCGCGTCCTCCGCGCCGAATGCCTCGAGATAAGGCAGCCAGCGCGGGTCCCTATGGCCCGTGCCGATGATGCGCCAGGCCAGCCCGGACGGCGGCGCGGGCTGGTGACGCAGCCGCCACCCCAGCTCGGCGACGTGCCGGTCGGCCTTGACGTGATTGCAGCGGCGGCAGGCGGCCACCACGTTCTCCCAGGCGTGCTGGCCGCCGCGGCTGCGCGGGACCACGTGATCGACGCTGGTTGCGACGCCACCGCAGTACGCACAGCGCCCGCCGTCACGGGCGAAGAGAGCACGGCGGGTGAGCGGGACGGGCCCCCGAAAGGGCACGCGGACGAAGCGTTTGAGGCGGACGACGCTGGGAGCGGGGATGGTGCACGTTGCGCTGTGCATATAGGCGCCGGTGTCCTCGAGGCTGACGGCCTTCTCATTGAGGACGAGTATGAGCGCGCGGCGGAGCGGTACGACGCCGAGCGGCTCGTACGACGCGTTGAGGACCAGGACATGCGGCACGGGTGCCTCCTTGTACGCCGGCGGCGCGTGGCTCGCGCCGGGACGATCTCCTGCAAGTGTCCCCCGGCCCCTGGTCGGAGCGCCACCATGACCGGGTAACGGGTCACGGGTGTTTTGGAACACATCCTGTTCATCCCCCGCTCAAGACCCGTCGCATCTCGAACACAGCAACGGAGGATCACCTCTGCCCCGATAGTGTGGTGAGTCCGCCCGCCCGCACCTCGGGCCGGCGTCCCACACGAAGGGTTCCTGCAGTGTTCTGGTCCGCCGCCCCGGCCGCAGAAGACGCGACGCCCCGTCCTGTCTCTCTCGACGAGGCACAACGGACGGCGAACGACGCCGCCGGCTGGGTCGAGGAGAACTGGTCCGTCTGGCTCAGCAACGGCCTGCGCATCATCCTGATCGTGGTGATCGCGGTGGTGATGCGCTCCCTGATCCGGCGCGCCATCACCAAGCTCATAGCGCGCATGAACCGCACGGCCTCGGCCGTCGACGGCACGGCGCTCGGCGGTCTGCTCGTCAACGCCGAGCGGCGCCGGCAGCGCTCGGAGGCCATCGGCTCCGTGCTGCGCAGCGTCGCCTCGTTCCTGATCATGGGTACGGCCGCGCTGACCGTGCTGTCCGTGCTGAAGATCAATCTGGCCCCGCTGCTGGCGAGCGCCGGTGTGGCGGGCGTCGCCATCGGTTTCGGCGCCCGCAACCTCGTCACCGACTTCCTCTCGGGCGTCTTCATGATCCTGGAGGACCAGTACGGCGTCGGCGACACGATCGACGCCGGGGTCGCCTCCGGCGAGGTGATCGAGGTGGGCCTGCGCGTCACGAAGCTGCGCGGCGCGGACGGCGAGATCTGGTACGTGCGCAACGGCGAGGTCAAGCGCATCGGCAACCTGAGCCAGGGCTGGGCCACGGCCGGCGTCGACGTCCAGGTCCGCGCTGACGAGGACCTGGACCGGGTCCGCGAGATCCTCACCCGCACGGGCGAGGAGATGCAGAAGACCGAGCCGTGGACCGAGCAGCTGTGGGAGCCCGTCGAGGTGCTGGGCCTGAGCGCGACCTACCTCGACTCGGTGGTCGTCCGGGTGTCCGCCAAGACCATGCCGGGCAAGGCGCTCGGCGTCGAGCGCGAGCTGCGCTGGCGCATCAAGCAGGCGCTGGACGCGGAGGGCATCCGCATCGTCGGGCGCCCGGCGGAGGCGAACTTGGAGGTAGGGGCGACGGCGGGGTCCGACCCGATGGCGGCCGTGGCCGCACCGTCCGCCCTGGCGAACCCGGCATCCCCGCAGTCCCAGGCCACGACGCCCATCCCCCCGGCGGTGCCGGGCACGGCTCTCGGCAAGTGACGGCGGCCCGGCGGCCCCGCCGCCGGCCGGTCCGGGCCCGCGCGGCATAGCCCCGCGCGCGGCCCGGCGCCGCTCCGTCTAGCCGCGCTCGACCTTGCCCAGGAAGTCGTCCAGGTTCACGAGCATGCGGGAGATCCGCTCCTCCACGCTCAGCGTCTCCTTGTACCGCATCGCCATCTGCGGGACCTTCTTGCCGCGCAGGTAGAGCGAGCAGGCCAGGTCCGCGCACATGTACGCGCCGACCGTGTTGCCCTCGCGCCCGGCCGGGCCGGTCCGCCGGGCGGCGAGCAGGGAGACGCCCGAGCCCGGGTGCGGGGTCAGGCACAGCGAGCACATCGTGGACTTGGCCATGCTCCGCGGCCCGCCCTGCGGCACCCGCAGGGTCACGCCGGCGAGCTTCCCCTCGCGCTCGGCGACGACGTAGCCGCGGTCCGGCGCACCCGGATCCCGCCAGCCCAGGAAGTCGAGGTCCTCCCAGGGCAGTTCCGAGAGGTTGCGCGGGAGGGCGATCCGGCGCGCCTCCCCCTTGGAGCAGTTGATGAAGGACGCGCGTATGTCGTTGTCGGCGAGGGGGTGCATGGTCAGGGAAATTAACACCGTTCGGGCGGATCGTCGCTTGAATTTCGGGCCGGGCGATTGACGGCCCGCCCGGTCGTTCCCTAGCCTCCCGGCATCGATAGGAAACTTTCCTAACAGTCAGGTTTCCCCACAGGCAGGGACGAGATGGCCGGAACCCCCGGGACACCGCGCGTGCTGCGCGCCATGAACGACCGTGCCGCCCTCGAGCTGCTCGTCGCGCACGGCCCCCTCACCCGCACCCGCCTCGGCGAGCTGACCGGCCTGTCCAAGCCCACCGCCGCCCAGCTGCTCACCCGCCTGGAGGCCGCCGGGCTGGTGCGCCGCACCGGCAGCGTCACCGGGCGGCCCGGACCCAGCGCCGGGCTGTACGAGGTCGACCCGGGCATCGCCCACGTCGCCGCGCTGTCCGCCGGCCCCGAGGGCGTCACCGCGCG
>NZ_JBAMDC010000423.1:0-5425 GCF_036961605.1 Streptomyces sp. KLMMK | reverse complement strand
GGCGCCCGCGGCCGTCGCGGTGGCCGCGGCCAGCAGCAGGGCAAGGGACATGGCGCTCACTGACGTACTCCCGGTTGCTATGGATCCCCCAGATTCCTACCTCAGCTTGAGGCGTGCTCCCAGGAGACCCCAGTGCAAAACGTCATGAAGCGGGCGGGACTTACGTCCCGGACGTTGTCCCTTCAACATCTCTGACCTGCGGAAACGAATCGCCCCCGGGACGTTGGTCACATCCTGGGGGCGATTCGGTCACGGTTGCGCAAGCGGCTCGTGAGGCCGTTCGTCCTCAGCTCTGCCGCTCGTATCTCTCCGGTGCCTCCGGTCTCCTGCGGCTCAGCTCAGCCGCTCGATGACCATCGCCATGCCCTGGCCGCCGCCGACGCACATGGTCTCCAGGCCGAACTGCTTGTCGTGCCACTGCAGCGAGTTGATGAGCGTGCCGGTGATCCGGGCGCCCGTCATGCCGAAGGGGTGGCCGACGGCGATGGCGCCGCCGTTGACGTTCAGGCGGTCGATGTCGATGCCGAGCGCCTGGTAGGCCGGGATGACCTGGGCGGCGAAGGCCTCGTTGATCTCGACCAGGTCGATGTCGCCGATGCTCATGCCGGCCCGCGCCAGCGCCTGCTTGCTGGCCTCGACTGGGCCGTAGCCCATGATCTCGGGGGAGAGGGCCGAGACGCCGGTGGAGACGATCCGGGCCAGCGGGGTCAGGCCCAGCTCGCGCGCCTTGGTGTCGGACATGATCACCAGGGCGGCGGCGCCGTCGTTGAGCGGGCAGCAGTTGCCCGGGGTGATGCGGCCGTCCGCGCGGAACGAGGGCTTGAGGCCGGCCACGCCCTCCATCGTCACGCCCGCGCGCGGGCCGTCGTCCTTGGCGACGACGGTGCCGTCCGGGGTGGTGACCGGGGTGATCTCGCGCTCCCAGAAGCCGTTCTTGATGGCTTCCTCGGCGAGGTTCTGCGAGCGGACGCCGAACTCGTCCATCTCCTCGCGCGAGATGCCCTTCAGCCGGGCCAGGTTCTCGGCGGTCTGGCCCATCGCGATGTACGCGTCGGGCACGAGGCCGTCCTCGCGCGGGTCGTGCCACTCGTCGCTGCCCTGCTCGGCGCGGGCGGCGGTGCGGGCCTCGGCCTCGGCGAAGAAGGGGTTGTGGCTGCCGGGCATGCCGTCCGAGGAGCCGTTGACGGTCCGGGAGACCGTCTCCACGCCGGCGGAGATGAAGACGTCGCCCTCGCCGGCCTTGATGGCGTGCAGCGCCATGCGGGACGTCTGCAGGGACGAGGAGCAGTAGCGGGTGATCGTGCAGCCGGGCAGGTGGTCCATGCCCATCTGCACGGCCACGATGCGGCCGAGGTTGTGGCCCTGCTCGCCGCCGGGCAGGCCGCAGCCGAGCATCAGGTCGTCGATGTCGCGCGGGTCGAGACCGGGGACCTTGTCGAGCGCGGCCTTGATGATCGTCGCGGTCAGGTCGTCGGCACGCATGCCCTTCAGCGAGCCCTTGAAGGCGCGACCGATGGGCGAACGGGCGGTTGAGACGATCACGGCTTCGGGCATCACGGCTCCAGGGCGTGTGAAAGCAGGACTGGGTGGAAGTTACCCGCCCGTAGGGCCCGGGTCACGGCTTGGTCACTGTGACCCCTCGCACTCTTGCCGCCGCGCGGGCCGGCGGCGTCCTGTGCGTCACTGCCCGCCCCGTGCCGCACGGGACCACACGTGGTGCGGCGTCGGCTCCGTGTGGGCCGGGAGGCGGCGGCGCTTGCGGTGTTTGAGGAGGGCCCAGCGGCCCCGGGCGGCGGTGACCTCCGTGCCGCCCTCGGCCGCCGCCTCCGCGGCCGCGCGGGCGACCGGCAGGATGCCCTCGCGGCGGGCCGCGTCCGGCCGCTCCTCGTCCTCCGGCCACAGCCCCAGCGCCGCGCACAGCGTCGGCAGGACGGCCATCGCGGCGGTGGCGTAGCCCTCGGCGGAGGGGTGGAAGTTGTCGGGTCCGAACAGCTCCCGCGGGTTCGCTGCGAACTCCGGGCCCAGGAGGTCGCCCAGCGACACCGTGCGGCCGCCCGCCTCGATCACCCCTATGGTCTGCGCCGCGGCCAGCTGGCGGCTCTGCCGCCGCGCCACCCACCGCAGCGGCTGGTAGACCGGCTCGATCGTGCCGAGGTCGGGGCAGGTGCCCACGACGACCTCGCTGCCCGCCTCCCGCAGCCGCCGCACCGCGTCCGACAGCAGCCGTACGGACCGTGCGGCCGGCATCCCGTGCGTGACGTCGTTCGCCCCGATCATGATCACGCAGACGTCGGGGGCGCGCTCCACGTCGTCGAGCAGCAGGGTGACCTGCCGGTCCAGGTCGTGCGAGCGGGCTCCGGACAGGGCCACGTTGCGCAGCTCCACGGGGCGCTCGGCGACCGCGGCGAGCCCGGAGGCGAGCAGGGCGCCCGGCGTCTGCCGGGGCCGGTGCACGCCCTGGCCGGCGGCCGTGGAGTCGCCGAGCAGGCCGAGCAGCAGCGGCTCGCGCCCGAGCCGGTGGACGAAGGCGGAGCCGTAGCGGCCGTCCGCGTGGGGCGGGGCGTCGTTGGAGCCGCCCACGACCCGCCGGGCCAGCCGCGCCTCGGTCAGCAGGACCCCGGCCGCGGTGGCCCCGAGCAGGCCGATGCCGCCGCCTCCGTAGGCCGCCGCGGCGGCGATGCGCCGGGCGACCCTCGCCCGCGACGTGGAGATGGGTGACATGGGCCGGACCTCCTCCGCAGCCGGGTTCCGAGCCGCGTACACGGTTTTACAAACGCTTCATAAAGCATTCATGAATGCCCCGCACCCTTGGCAGAGCGCGCTATGAGCAGGTTGCCCCGAGCGCCCGCATCTGCAACGCGCCGTTGGAGCGGCCGGATGCGTTCTAGGCTGGCCGTATGGGTACGCGAGACCGCTAGTGCCCCCGACCGCGGAGATCACCGTGCAGTATCACGATTCGATGATTGAGCTCGTTGGCAACACCCCGCTCGTGAAGCTCAACAGCGTGACCGAAGGCATCCAGGCCACCGTGCTCGCCAAGGTCGAGTACTTCAACCCGGGCGGCTCCGTGAAGGACCGGATCGCCGTGCGCATGATCGAGGCCGCGGAGAAGTCCGGCGAGCTCAAGCCGGGCGGCACCATCGTCGAGCCGACCTCCGGCAATACGGGTGTCGGTCTGGCGATCGTGGCCCAGCAGAAGGGTTACAAGTGCATCTTCGTCTGCCCGGACAAGGTCTCCACTGACAAGATCAACGTGCTGCGGGCCTACGGCGCGGAGGTCGTGGTCTGCCCGACGGCGGTCGACCCGGAGCACCCGGACTCGTACTACAACGTCTCCGACAAGCTCGTGCGCGAGACGCCCAACGCCTGGAAGCCCGACCAGTACAGCAACCCCAACAACCCCCTCTCGCACTACTACTCCACCGGCCCCGAGCTGTGGGAGCAGACGGAGGGGAAGATCACCCACTTCGTGGCGGGCGTGGGCACCGGCGGCACCATCAGCGGCACCGGGCGTTACCTGAAGGAGGTCAGCGACGGCCGCGTCAAGGTCATCGGCTCGGACCCCGAGGGCTCGGTCTACAGCGGCGGCTCCGGCCGTCCGTACCTGATCGAGGGCGTCGGCGAGGACTTCTGGCCGAGCGCCTACGACGGCACGGTGACCGACGAGATCATCGCGGTCTCCGACAAGGACGCCTTCCAGATGACGCGCCGCCTCGCCAAGGAGGAGGGCCTGCTCGTCGGCGGCTCCTGCGGCATGGCGGTCGTCTCCGCCCTGCGCGCCGCCGAGAACCTCGGCCCGGACGACGTCGTGGTCGTCCTCCTGCCGGACAGCGGCCGCGGCTACCTGAGCAAGATCTTCAACGACGAGTGGATGGCGGACTACGGCTTCCTGGAGGAGGCCGGCGACGCCGCCCGCGTGGGCGACGTGCTGCGCCGCAAGGACGGCGGCCTGCCCTCCCTGGTGCACATGCACCCGGAGGAGACGGTCGGCGAGGCCATCGAGGTGCTCCGCGAGTACGGCGTCTCGCAGATGCCCATCGTCAAGCCGGGCGCGGGGCACCCCGATGTGATGGCCGCCGAGGTCATCGGCTCGGTCGTGGAGCGCGAGCTGCTGGACGCCCTGTTCACCCAGCGCGCCTCGCTCTCCGACCCGCTGGAGAAGCACATGTGCGCGCCGCTGCCGCAGGTCGGCTCCGGCGAGCCCGTCGGGGACCTGATGGCCGTGCTGGGCGAGGCGGACGCGGCGATCGTCCTGGTCGAGGGCAAGCCCACCGGTGTGGTGAGCCGTCAGGACCTGCTGGCGTTCCTCGCGGAGAGCGCCGGGAAGGCCAACGGCGCCAAGTAGCCCCGCCCTTCCGGGGCGCGTTGCGGCCGCGGCGTTTTTCCGGCTTTCCGGCCGCCGCGTGAACGGGGCGCGGACGGACGGCCCGTAAAAGGTACGTATGCGTCACGCGCCTGCAGCACCGGCTTAACAACCGTCCGGCATATTGGGGGGTGTCGGCCCGGGTCATCCCCGGCCGGCACCCGAACGGCGGCGGGAAACTCCGGAGCGGCTCCCGGACTCCACAGCCGTCCGGACGCGGTCCACCGGCCCTGACTCCGGCCCGTGTCCCCGTGGGGGACCGCCGTCGTCCCGACTCCGGCTCCGGCCGGGGTGCGGCGGTCCCTCGCGCATCTCCCCCGTGCGCGCCTTCCGGGCGCGGTGCGTCCTCACTCCCAGTCGGACGCGGCGTCCCGCTTCCTGCGCCGCTGCTGCCACGGGAACAACCCCGCCACGTTCAGGGCGTTGACGCCCACGATGCCCGCCCAGGACACCAGCAGCCCCGGCAGCTCCGCGTTGACCACGGCTATCGCGGACAGCGGGATGGCCAGCACCAGCGACACCGCGGCGAAGCCGAAGCGCTCGCCGAAGCCGCCGGGGCCGGGCCCGTCGAGGTGCAGCCGGGCCCCGCGGGCCACGGCCATCTGCATCTCCGCCGACTGCCGGCGCACCCGCCGGTCGATCTCGGCGTCGAGTTTCCGGTCGACCTTCTCCAGGAAGGCTTCCACCAGCTCCTCCTCGTACTCCGGGCCCAGCTCCTTGCGGGTCTCCAGAGTGGCGGCGAGGTCCTTCTTCAGCTCATGGTCGCGGGCCGTCATGCGTACGACGATACGGTCGGCGGTGCCCCGCGTCGGTGGGGCTAGCACCCGTATCCGCCGTAGGGGCAGCTCCGTGACCGCCGGGGCCGCCGCTGGAAGGAGCAGTTCCGTGCCCGGACCGACCGACCCCCTGCTGACCTCCCTCGCCGCGCTCGCCGCAGGAAGGGGCGAGGACCTCCCGGACGCCCTCAGCGTCGCGGGGCGCGCCTTCTCCCGGGAGCAACTGCTCGGCGCCGCCGCAGCGGTGGCGCACCGCATCGAGGGCGCCCCGGCCGTCGCCGTGCAC
>NZ_JBAMDC010000422.1:0-5447 GCF_036961605.1 Streptomyces sp. KLMMK | reverse complement strand
GGCGCCGCCCGGGTCTGGTGTTCGCGGTGGCCGCCGTCGTGCTCGCCCTGCTGGTGGGCGGGCTGGCCTGGGCCTTCAGCAGGGGCGAGGGCGACGAGGGCGGCTCCGCCGCAGGCGGCGCGGGCTCCGCCGCGCCGGACAAGAACGCGGGGTCGCGGTCGGCGTCGGCGGACGACGGCGGGAAGACCGCGGACGGCGGCGGCGACACTTCGTACGGCCTGCGGGTCTCCGTCGAGGCGGTGCGCGACTCCTACACCGGCCCCTGCCCGCCGAAGGGCGCGGGCCCCTCGTTCCGGGTGACCTTCACCGTCGACCGCACCCCCGCCCGGCTCTCCTACCGCGTGGTCACGGGCAGCGGTCAGGTCGACCCCTGGCGGACCTCCGACATCACGGCGGGCAAGAGCCTCGGCCTGACGTACGTCGAGACCGAGCACGGCACGGGCAGGGACTGGCTCGCGGTCGAGGTCAGGAGCCCGCAGAAGATCACCTCCAATCGCGTACCGTTCACCGTCACCTGCCGGCAGCCGTCGTCGGGCCGCCCGCCGGGCGGGCCGTCGTCGGCGGGACCGCCCCGCCCGTCCTGGTCGCCGGGCCCGTCGTCCTCCGCGTCGACGGACCCGGCGTACGGGTACTGAGCGGTCAGGCGGCCCTGGAGAAGACCGGCAGGTAGCCGCCGGACTGACCGGCCGCGGTCGGGTGGTAGGAGCTCTCGACGGGCAGGGTCACGCTGTTGAGCCAGGGGCTGCCGGAGCACAGCTCGTGGCCCGCGAAGGCGGCCGCCGCGTCGCCATAGGCGAAGCCGTGGTCGGCGACCCGCTTGGCGATGACGGAGTTGAGCAGGTCGGCCGCGGCGTTGATGGCCTTCCTCTTGGTCTCGCTGAGTCCGGCGCAACTCGCGCCGAGTTTGTAGAAGCGTGGATATCCGAGGACGACGACATGAGCGGAAGGCGCTCTTCCCTTGATGGCGGTATAGACCTTGTCGAGTTCACCGGGAAGGGTGTTCTGGACAAATGTACGGGCCTCATTGATCCGATTGACGCAGGCGCTGTCGGAGTTCAGCACACACGTGACCATGGTGTCGCCGAAGCCGGCGTCGTTCCCGCCGATGCTGATCGAGACGAGCCCGGTCGAGCTGTTCAGCGAGCCGAGCTGCTTGCCGAGAACATCACCCGTTCGGGCCCCCGCACAGGCGGCGAAGGCGAAGCTCGCGGGGGCGTGCGCAGCGGCCCAGAGCGCAGGGTACGACTTGGCGCTGCGCTTACAGTCCCCGCTGTTCGTGTAGTAGCTCCCGGCTCCGAGACCGGACGAATAGGAGTCACCGAGCGCTACATAGGCGGGAGTTGCGGGCTTCGTCGAAGCCTGGGCGGAGCCGGCTCCGGTGAGGGCCAGGGTGGCGGCGAGGGTGATCGCGGAGAGGGAACCCGCGAGGCGGGACAGCTTCATGGAACCTCCTTTACCAGGGTTTCTGCCGTACCCGTGGTAGCAGCAGCCCGTGACCATAGGAAGTGTCCATGTCAAAAATGTGAGCCAGTGAACGCTCAACCACCGACACCGGGGGACATTTTGACGGTCCGACATATTCGTGCAGTATTCATCTGACCGAAAGACTCCGGTTCCGCGCCGATCGGGTAACCGGAGGCCGTTTGCACGGCCTTCACATCTTGACGTCGCTCCGCCGATTGCGCGACATTGAAGCCTCGGCATCCGGCGCTTCGGGGGGCAAAGTCGCCAATGCAGAGCTTCACAGATCCCACCGGTCTCACCGGCTCGTCCGGCTCACCCGGCTCTTCAGTCCCGTCCGGCGCGCCCGGACCTTCCGGCCCGTCCGATCCGGCCTCGGCCACCGACCCGTCCGCACCGCCGGCCGCACCCGACCGGCCGGGCGGCGCGCGCACGCCGGCCGGGGATTCCCTTCCCGTGGCGGCCGGGGCCGCCACGGCGATCGCGGGCGTCGGCGCCGTGCTGGCGCTCGCGGACATCGGCTCACCCCTGCGTGCGCCGTTCACGCTCTTCTTCCTGCTCGTCGCGCCGGCCTGCGCCGTGGGGGCGGCGCTGCGCGGCCTCGATCCGCTGAGCCGCTCGGTGGTGGCGGCCGGCGGAGCCGTCGCCGTCGACGTGCTGGTCTCCCAGGCCATGCTCGCGCTCCACACCTGGACGGTGCGGGGTGGCGTCGCCGCGGTCGCGGCCGTCAGCCTTCTCCTGTTCCTGCTGGCACACGTGCGGCACCACCGCACGGCGAAAAGTCGGGCTTCCTGAGGTGAACATCAGCGTGTACCGGCCCGGTGACCTCACCGCGGCCGACCGGGCAGCCTGGTCTGCCCTGCAGGCGGCGGCGGTCGAGGACGGATCGCCGCAGCTTGCGAATCCTTTCCTCGCACCCGAGTTCGCCCTCGCCGTCGGCCGGTGCCGGGCCGGGGTGCGGATCGCGGTGGTGCGCGAGGACGGCGAGCCCGTGGGCTTCTTCCCGTACCAGCGCACCGCCCTCGGGGTGGGCCGCGCGATCGGGCTCGGGCTCTCGGACGCCCAGGGGCTCGTCCACCGGACCGGCTTCCAGTGGGACGCCCGTGAGCTGCTGCACGCCTGCGGGCTCTCGGTGTGGGAGTTCGACCACCTGGTGGAGGGGCAGAAGCCGTTCGAGGTGAGCGCCTCCGGGGCGTTCCGCTCGCCCGTGATGGATGTGGAGCAGGGCTTCGAGTCCTACCTGGCCGCCCTGCGCAAGCAGTCGCCGAAGTTCCTCCGCGCCACCTTCGCCAAGGAGCGCCGGCTCGGCCGGGACGTCGGCGAGGTGCGCTACGTGCACGACGAGCGCGACCCGGAGATGCTGCGGACCCTGATCGCCTGGAAGTCCGCGCAGTACCGAAGAACAGGCCGCAGCGACCGGTTCGCGCGTGCCTGGATAGTGCGCCTGGTCGAACAGCTCTTCCACACCAGGACGGAGTCCTTCGCAGGGCTGCTGTCGGTGCTGTACGCCGGGGGGCGGCCGGTCGCGGCGCACTTCGGGCCGCGTTCGCGGCAGGTGCTCTGCTGCTGGTTCCCGTCGTACGACCCGGCGTTCGGGAAGTTCTCGCCGGGCCTGCTGCTGCACCTGCACATGGCGGAGGGGGCGGCCGCCGCGGGGATGGCCTATCTCGATCTCGGCCGGGGCGACAAGACGTACAAGGATTCGCTCAAGACGCGTGAACTCAGCGTCTGGGAGGGATGGGTGATGCGGCGTCATCCGGTGGCGCTGGGGCACCGGGCCCGTCGTGCGCCGGTGCGCGCCCTGCGCAACACCGTGGTGTCCCGGCCCGAGCTCTTCGAGCCCGCCGACCGGTTGCTCAAGCGTGTGGGAAGGCTGCGTCAGGGCGACTGAGGGCGCATTGCGCCCGGCGCGCGCCGCCAACGGCGCAAAGCGTCAACACGACGCATGATCTGGGCGCAAAAAACACCCAAAGGAGGAGTCACCGCACCAGCTCTTGCCATACAGTCTCAACCATCAATACCGTCGTACATCCACCCGCATCGGCCCATCATGCAAAGCGGCTCAGGGGAGGGCAAGCGTCGCGATGGTGCCCGGGGCGGGGCGCGGTGGGGGGTGCCGCGTCCGGCTGATCAGAATCGCCGTGTCGCGTTGACCGCGCGGCGAACAAGTGTTGCCAGCTCGCCCGGCCCGTGCGGCGATGAGCGCCGTCAGGGCGGGGTGAGTACCCCCTTTTCGAACCGGATACGCCACAGGACCGCTCGGGGCGGGCGGTCCACCGGACGAGAGGGACATCCGAGTCATGAGTTCTTTTCTGCGCCCGGCGGCCGATCAGGAAGCCCTGGTCGCCGCCCATTACCGCCCGGTGACGTCGCATCTCGCGATAGCTCCACCCGTGAGCGTCGTCATCCCCGCCATGAACGAGGCGGAGAACCTCCCGTACGTCTTCAAGACGCTGCCGGAGTGGGTCCACGAGGTGGTCCTCGTCGACGGCAACTCCACCGACGACACCATCGAGGTCGCACGGCAGCTGTGGCCGGACGTGAAGGTGGTCCGGCAGCTCGGCAAGGGCAAGGGCGACGCCCTCATCACCGGCTTCGCCGCCTGCACGGGCGAGATCATCGTGATGGTCGACGCCGACGGCTCCGCCGACGGCAACGAGATCGTCAGCTATGTGTCCGCGCTCGTCGGCGGCGCGGACTTCGCCAAGGGCTCGCGCTTCGCCAACGGCGGCGGCACGGACGACATGACGCCCATCCGCAAGCTCGGCAACCGCGTGCTCTGCTCGATCGTCAACCACAAGTTCGGCGCCCGCTACACCGACCTGTGCTACGGCTACAACGCCTTCTGGAGGCACTGCCTGGACGAGATCGCCCTCGACTGCGCCGGCTTCGAGGTCGAGACCCTGATGAACATCAGAGTCGTCAAGGCGGGCCTGCGCGTCCAGGAGATTCCCAGCCACGAGTTCGTCCGCATCCACGGCACCAGCAACCTGCGGGCCGTGCGCGACGGGCTGCGCGTACTGAAAGTGATCCTGCAGGAGCGCGGCACCCGGCGGCGCCGCCCGCAGCGGCTCGCCATCGCACCCGCGGCCAACCGTGGGGAAGTGTCTTGACGATCACCACTTCCCCGGCCGGCACGGCGGACGGCGCCGGCGCGGCCACGGGGCCCTCGGTCTCGGTGGTCATCTGCGTGTACACCGAGGACCGCTGGGACGACATCGTCGCCGCGGTGGCCTCGGTCAGCGAGCAGTCCCGGCCCGCGCTGGAGACCCTGGTGGTCGTGGACCACAATCCGGCCCTGCTGCGGCGGCTCGCCAAGCACTTCGGGGACGACGGCTGTGCCGGGGACGGGGTGCGGGTGCTCGCCAACGCGGGCCCCCGCGGCCTGTCCGCGGGCCGCAACACCGGCATCGAGGCCTCCTCCGGCGAGGTCATCGCCTTCCTCGACGACGACGCCGTCGCCGAGCGCGACTGGCTGCGGCACTTCGCGGAGGGCTATGCCGACCCCCGGGTGATGGCCGTGGGCGGCCGCACCCAGCCGGTGTGGGAGTCCCGGCGGCGGCCCGCCTGGTTCCCCGAGGAGTTCGACTGGGCCGTCGGCTGTACGTACCGGGGGCTGCCGCCCGGCAGGGTGCCGGTCCGTAACGTCCTCGGGGGCAACGCCTCCTTCCGCCGGTCGGCCTTCGAGCTGGCCGGCGGGTTCGCCTGCGGCATCGGCCGCGACGGCGACCGGCTGCCGCTGGGCTGCGAGGAGACGGAGCTGTGCATCCGGCTGACCCGGGCCATGCCCGAGGCGGTGCTGCTGATCGACGACCGGTCGGTCATCCACCACCGGGTGCCCGCGGCCCGCGAGCGCTTCCGCTACCTGTGGACCCGCTCGTACGCCGAGGGCCTGTCCAAGGCCCTGGTGGCGCAGAGCGTGGGGGCGCAGGCCGGGCTGGCCTCGGAGCGCCGGTACACCACGCGGGTGCTGCCCGCCGGGATCG
>NZ_JBAMDC010000421.1:0-5449 GCF_036961605.1 Streptomyces sp. KLMMK | reverse complement strand
TGCGGGGCGGGCGCCGGGGCCGGTACGGCGGCCGTCCGGGGCTCGTCGACGGTGATGCCGAAGTCGGTCGCCAGGCCCTCCAGGCCGCTGCTGTAGCCCTGGCCGACCGCCCGGAACTTCCACTCGCCCTGGCGCCGGTAGAGCTCGCCCAGGACGAAGGCCGTCTCGACCGTGGCGTCGGTGCTGTCGAACCGCGCGAGCTCCGTACCGGCGGAGGCATCCATGACGCGGATGTACAGGCCGGGCACCTGCCCGAAGGCCCCGCCGTCGGCCGAGGCGGCGAGCACCACGGTCTCGACGGCGGGCTCGACCGCGGCGAGGTCCACGGTCAGGCTGTCGGTCGTCACACCGGCCCCCGCCGGCTGCTTGCCCTCGTGACGGACCGCGCCCGAGGGGTGCACCGCCTGGTTGTAGAAGACGAGGTCCGCGTCCGAGCGGACCCTGCCGCCCACGAGCAGCAGGGCGGAGGCGTCGACGTCCGGCGCCCCGGGAGCCGCGTGCCACCCCAGCTCGACCCGCACCGCCGGCGCCGGAATCCGGACGTTGGCACCTTTCATCATCCCCATGCTGCACCCCTGTAAATGGACGGCCTCTTGTTTGCAGGGACAACGTACCGTGACGGCCGTTTGCCCCTGCTTGCCGTGGATCAGGAGGGTTGGGGGGCCGGTGCGTGGGTGGCCGGCGGGGGTTTCGGCCCCGTGGCCGGTGGCTGATGCGTGGGTGCTTCGGGCTTGGCTGCGGTCGGGGGAACGGGCTTGGCGGCGGTCGGCACGGCGGGCCTGGCCGCCGTGGGCGTCACGGGCTTGGCGGCCGTGGGCGCTACGGGCCTGGCCGCGGTCGGGGTCACCGGCTTCACCGCGGTCGGGGTCACCGGCTTGGCGGCGGTCGGGGTCACCGGCTTGACCGCAGTCGGCGTCGCGGGACGCGCGGCCGTGGGCGTCACGGGGCGAGCCCCCGTGGGCGTCACCGGCTTCACCGCCGTCGGTGTCACCGGGCGGGCGGCCGTGGGCGTCACCGGCTTGGCCCCCGTCGGTGTCACGGGTTTGGGCGAGGCCGGTACGACCGGCCTGGTGGCCGTCGGCGTCACCGGTTTGGACGTCGTGGGCGGGACGACCGCCCTCGACGGCGTGGGCACCGGAGGCTTCGTCCGCGAAGGCGTCGGCCGCCCGGTTCCGGGCACCGCGCTGCCCGGCTTGCGCGACTGCGACGGACCACCCGTGCCCGTCCCGGCACTTGTCCCCGAGGGGGACTCGCTGCCCGGCCCTCCCGACCCCGGGGAACGGCCCGACGGGTCCTCGGACCCCGTACCGGACGAACCCGGGCCGGACGAGCCCGTGCCGGGCGAACCGCCCGACGGGGACCCCGGCTTGCCCTGACCGGACGAACCCGAGGCCCCGCCCGCGCCCGGCGTGGGGCGAGTCTTCGGCGGATCCCACCGGAACGGCTTGCTGTCCTTGCTGCCGTCACTGCCGACGCTGCGGTCGAAGGCCTTGTCGCCCTGGAAGGGGTCGACCAGCGGCAGTTGCTTCACCGGGCCCTGTTCCTTGGTGCGGGCCTTGATGACGGTGACCTCCGTGGTGGAGAACGACTTCCAGCGGGTGCCCGAGTACGACGCGTCCTTCGTGTCCACCCCGCGGTCCGGCTCCGCCAGCGGATTGCCGCAGTTGCACTTGACGGCGGGCGCGGTGTAGTCGTCCACGAGGACGAGCACGCCTTTCTGCAGCACCGACAGGTATTCGGCCGCCTCGCCGTCCCGGAAGTCGTGGTTCTTGACGAGCGTGTCGAACTCCAGGTACGTCTCGGTGAGTTTGTTGATGTACTCACCGATGCTGCCCTCGTCGATCTTCTTCACCGCGGCCCAGGCCCGGGCCTTGTCGGGGTCCTCGGTGATCTGCTTGATGAGCGAGGCCTTGTCGCAGCGCGTGGTGCCCTGGACCCCGCCGAACGCGCCCCGCGCGTCGCCCTGCCACTCGCCCCCGCCGGGGGAGGCGGAGACGACGTTCCGCAGGTCGGTGTCGGGGTGTTCGGTGAACGGGAAGGCACCGGCCTCCCCCACTGCCTCCAGGACCAGCTTGACCGCTTTCTTCTTCCCCGATGCGCCGCACCCGGCGAGACTCGCGCCACCTATCAGCACGGGCACGGTGAAGAGGGCGACGGCCTGGATCCGGCGGCGCCGTGACAGCGCACGCCGGGTACGGGGCCGGGCGGATTCCCGCCGCCTCTCCCGGAACGGATCGGACACCAGCTGCATGTGTATACCCCCCGAAAGCCGGTTGTTCCTTGTCGTTGTCGTTCGTTCTTTCTCGCCGGTTGTTCTTGCTCGTCAGTTGTTCTTTCTCATCAGCGTGTTGCGCACTTCGTGACCCAGCCCCCGTTGCACGTACCGGGCGGGTTCTTCGTGGGCTCGGTGGTGGGATAGGTCGTCGCAGGGTCCGTCGCGTGACCCGACGGGCTGGGGTGCGGCGAGGGCGTCCCCGGTTCACCGGACTCACCGGTATCGCCCGAGCCGTCGGGCGTCGGGGAATTGTCCGGGGGGTGCGCGGTCCCGGTGGTCCCACCGCCCGGCTGACGCCCGTTGTCCGGGTTCCCCGACCCGCCGGCGGCAAGGACCCCGGCCACGGTGCCGCCCACGATGAGGAGCAGTGCCAGCAGCGGGCCCAGGTAAACGGGCCAGCCTCGGCGCGGGGTGTCGGGGCCGGGGGCCGGGGCCGGGCCGGGGGCTGGGACGGGCGCCGGGTGCGGGGCCAGGTTCGGAACCGGGTTCGGGACTGGGTTCGGCGTCGGCGTGGGCGTGGGCGTGGGCGTTGGGAAAGGGGCAGGTGCCGGTCCTGGGGCGGGCGCCGGGTAGCCGTAGGCCGGGCTCCTGGCTGCGCCGGCGGGCGCGCCGGATGGGGTCCCGGCAGGTGCGCCGGATGGCGTCCCAGCAGGTGGGCCGAGCGGCCTTGCTCCGGGTGCGCCCGACGGCGTCCCCGCGCGGGCGCCCGACGGCGCCGGCCCCCCGTACGAGCCGGCGCCGGAGCCGTACCTGTAGCCCGAGCCGTAGGTGGTCCTGGGGTCGGCGGGCGGAGGAGGGGTGGGGGTGGCGCGCGCAGTGGGCACGTATCCGGCGGGCTCCGGGCCCGCCAGGTCGGGCTGCGTGAGCGTGCGGCCGGAGGCGACGGCGTCCAGCAGGCGCTGCGCCTCGGTCGATCCCATGCGGGTCTGCGGGTCCTTGCGGAGGAGCCCTTCGAGGAGCGGGGTGAGGGGCCCGGCGCGCCGCGGTGTGGGCAGTTCGTCCTGGACGACGGCCTGCAGGGTGCCGAGCGCCGACGTACGGCGGAAGGGCGAGACGCCCTCGACCGCCGCGTACAGCGTGGCGCCCAGCGACCACAGGTCCGACGGGGTGCCGGGCCGCTGGCCCAGGGCGCGCTCTGGCGCCAGGTAGTCGGGCGAGCCGACGAGGTCGCCGGTGCGGGTGAGGGTGCCGGAGCCCTCCACGAGGGCGATGCCGAAGTCGGTCAGCACGACGCGGCCGCTGGGCTCGAGCAGGACGTTGGCCGGTTTGACGTCGCGGTGCAGGACGCCGGAGGAGTGCGCGCTGCGCAGGGCCTGCAGCACCATCGAGCCGACCTTGGCGGCTTCCTTGGGGGTGAGCACGCCCTCGTGCTGCAGGATCTCGGCGAGCGACCGGCCGCGGACGAACTCCATGACGATCCAGGGGCGGCCTTCCTGCTCGATCACGTCGTGGACGGTGATCACGTTGGGGTGGCTGACCCGGGCGGCGGCGCGGGCCTCCTGCTTCAGGCGTGCGTAGAGGACGCGGACGTCGTGCTCGCGCAGGTGCTCCGGGGCGCGGACCTCTTTGGCGGCGACCTCCCGGTCGAGGAGCTCGTCGACGGCGCGCCAGACCACGCCCATGCCGCCGCTGCCCAGTTGGTCGATGAGCCGGTACCGCCCGGCCAGTAGGCGATGTCGCTGCTGCTCGCCGTCCACGTCGTGCGCCCCCCTCCCCGTACGCACGGCACCCCCAGCCGTGCGCGTTTCGGGCCACACTGGCTGGGACGGGTCAGCCCCGTCCGGCGTTCCCGGTTCCGCTGCCGCCGGGAACGGGGTGCACGGCGCATAGGCGCGGGCTCAGGCGCGCATATCCGGAGTGCGGCTCACCGTGCGCCCCAGGCGGGCGGCGGTACGGGCGAAGGCGACGGCGTCGTGGACGGCCGCTCCCCCGGGGTCGTTGTTGAAGTAGGCGTAGACGTGGGCCCGGTCGGGCCAGGTGTCGGCGATGCGCCCGGCCCAGCTCGCGAGCGCCGCCCGGCCGTAACGCGGCCAGGGCCGGGCCCGCCCGCTGTGGAAGCGCACGTATCCCCAGGTGGCCGTCCGCCACAGCGGGGTGACGGGCCGGGAGCCGTGGTCGGCCCAGCACAGCGCGGCGCCGTGGCCGCGCAGCACGGCGCGGACCTCGTCGGTCCACCAGGAGTCGTGGCGGGGCTCGACGGCCACGCGGACGCCGTCAGGGAAGCAGCCCAGCGCGGTGTCCAGGAGGCCGGGGTCGGCGCGCAGGGTGGGCGGCAGCTGGAGCAGGACCGGGCCCAGCCGGTCGCCGAGCGCGGCGGCGTGCCGCATCAGCCGCCCGACCGGCTCCTGGGGGTCGCGGAGGCGTTTGATGTGGGTCAGGTAGCGGCTGGCCTTGACCGCCATGACGAAGCCCGCGGGGGTGCGGTCGTGCCAGTCGCCGAAGGTTCCGGGCGGCGGCAGCCGGTAGAAGGCGTTGTTGTTCTCGACGGTGGCGAATCCCTTGGCGTACTCCTCCAGCCATAGCCGCTGAGGGCAGCCGTCCGGGTAGAGGACGCCGCGCCAGTCCTTGTACTGCCAGCCCGAGGTGCCGACGTGGAGGGGCATGGGGTGATCCCTCCCCCGGGTGCCCGGGGGCGTCACGGGCGGGCCGCGGAGAACGCCGGATCGGCGGTGTGGGGGCCGGCACGGGGCCGGTGGGCCGGTGGGCCGGTGGGCCAGGACGCCGGTGGGCCGGTAGGGCCGGTAGGCCGGTGGCTGCGGTTGACTGGGGGCATGGACGAGGCTGACGAGGCTGCCTGCATCTTCTGTGCGATCGCCGGGGGCGGCTCGGCCGCCCACCGGGTCTTCGAGGACGGGACGGCGGTCGCCTTCCTGGACGCGAGGCCGCTCTTCCCCGGCCATGTGCTGGTGGTGCCCCGGCGCCACGCCGAGACGCTGACCGACCTCTCCGCGGACGAGGTGGGGCCGTTCTTCGCCCGGGTGCAGCGGATCGCGGGGGCCGTGGAGCGCGGGACGGGTGCCGCCGGGTCGTTCGTGGCCGCGAACAACCGGGTGAGCCAGTCGGTGCCCCACTTCCACGTGCACGTCGTGCCGCGCAACCGCAAGGACGGGCTGCGCGGCTTCTTCTGGCCCCGGGGGCGCTACGCATCGGACGAGGAGGCGGCGGAGGTGGCGG
>NZ_JBAMDC010000420.1:0-5456 GCF_036961605.1 Streptomyces sp. KLMMK | reverse complement strand
TAGGAGCACACGGCTGCCAGACCACCTTCTCGGGCCGCGACCACAGCCGGATGACCATCAAGCCACTCCAGGACGGAGTGCCGCCCACCCCTGCAGCTGGACAACGCCGTCAACGGAGGCCTTGCCCACCTTGAGCCCGCGGACTCGGCGTCCCGGAAGATCTTGGACGCCTACGGCTGCTGACCGTGCTGGCGCCAGAGCTATCGACGGGGTCGTGACCGCACGCTGGCAGATGTCCTGGTCTGCCAGCGTGTCGGCGTCGTCGAGAAAGTCGACCTCGATGGTGTAAAGCGGCCCCAGGTGATCCGCTGCCGACGGGCAACTCTTGTCGTTGGCGCTCAGTTTTTGGATGCGGTGTCAATTATTCGGGATCGCGGTACTTCTGGACGAGCTCCCATGGAGCCGCCGCTATTTCTGAAGGAGCGGAGACGGTGGGCGCAAGCCCCAAGGGGACTTCTATGGCTCTGATGTCAGGGCGATCTGCCGCCGATACTGTGACATTAGTTTCTTCGGAATCGAATACGATGAGCGACGGCGCAGTGGCTACACCCTTGCTGTTTGCCGTACACGTCGCTGTGCATGAATGCCTGCCATCGGGCATAACAAATCGCGTCCCGCTCGTCAGAGGGAGCTCGAAATGCACACTTGCCCCGGGGGCCGGCGCCCCGTCCTTGAGGGCCTGGACCTCAACTGGCGAGGCGGCATCGGAGGTCACGTTGAGCAGGTTCAGCTCATCGAGTTTTCCACCATTCGGATCAAAGGGGTGACTGTACGGGTATAGGGCTTGATCATTGTTTATGATTTCGCTCTGAATAAACCCGGCACAGCCGAACATAGCTACGACATGCTCTGCAATCCCGAGGGCATAGCCGACGTAGCGACCACCTTGGAATCTGATGTCACACGTTCCCGCCATGCCTGGCCTGATGTTCCACATGGTGCTATCCGACTCGTCGTGCCCGTGCGTAACGCTGGTGCTGACATCGTGTGTGTAATTGAAAGACGCATTCCCGCTCTTATTGTTGCCACCCCCAGTTTGGTTGAACTGGCCGAATTGGAGATCCATGTTAACCGATACGCCCCAGCTGTCGGAGATGGTTTTTGTTTCATTGTAAGTCTTTGTTGAGGTGTACGTCTTCATGATGGGGTCAGCGCCCGGAGGGTTTGATGTCCTCGACAGGGATCCTATTACAGGCTCTCTCTCAGTCAGAATCCCGATAAATCCGCTTGCTTCGCACAACTGAGGAGACCACTTGCCCCATTTGTGAATATCTATCCAAGTAGCAGCATAGTCCCTGCCCTTCTCCTTCTTGAGCCATTCCTTGACGTCGGCCTTTGCTTTATCGAGTGGGTACCAGTAGTTGGCCTCGCCCAATCCTATCGAATCCAACTTCCAGGGCCATTCGAGCTTCTTTATACTTTCTCGAAGTGTAATTTGACTCTTGAAGTCATAGTCAGGAGGGAAATCTTGCTTTCCTGTCACGATCTGCCCCTATTCATGCCGATGGAAATGCCTATATCAGGTTATGCCGGGGAACCGGAGATCGCCACTTGGGATCTCCTAGACACTGAGCTCTTTCAGCGTTGCCGCTCCAGAGTGAGGACGGGTGCGGACGACATTCGATTCGGGCTGCACCGGGGCTTACGGAAGATCCGTCAGGACTTAGTCGTACGGCACCGCGCTCGACCGGTGCCCGTGCTGTGGACAGCGCGCGGTTGACGGTTTGCTGGGTCGGTGTGAGGTCGCGTCCTGGCGGGCGTCGGAGCGGTGTCGTCACCCACGGGCCGGCTCCCATGTAGGCGCGGTCGGCGAGGACGGGAATCCCCTGGCGTTCACAGAGCCGGATAATCCAGTGGACGCGGGCCGCAGTGAGGATCGTGCACGCGACCTGGCAGCGTCGGAGAGAGCCACAGCAGCCGCCCGACCGGGTCGGTCACCACCTGCACGTTTCCCGTGTCGGCGGTGCTTGTGAGAGTAGCTGGCCCGGCTGTCGCCGACCCGGTCGCACTCGGCCAGGGTGCCGTCGGGCAAGACGTAGTCTGGGCCGGCTTCGCGCAGGGCGCGCAGCCGGCCAGGGGCGCGATCGGCGAGCACGTCGACGGCGGCTGTCGTGTAGGCGTGGGCGGTGCCCAGGGAGATGCCGAAACCGGCGGCGAGTTGCGCGAGGGTGTCGTGCCAGCACAGGTACACCAGGCCGATCAGGGCACGCTGGTGCGGTGGGAGCTTGCAGCGACGGTCACCCTCACGGGTGACGATGAGCATGGTGACCCACTCGACCAGGGCATGGGGCAGGTCGAGTGCGGCAGAGTACGGAACCAACGCGGCTCCTGTGCCTATGGGTTAAGAATTCGAACACCTCCCCCAACGGCACGGGAGCCTCGTGCGTTGCGGGCACCGATCCCGTCACCCGATCAGTGGCCATACTGAAAAGGCTCACTGGTTGGTACGTCCAAGGACACGGAGCACTGGACCGCGAGCTGGTCACCTGCTTGTCGGACACGCAAGATCGCCCCGGCGGCGGTACTCCCAAGCGTGGCGGTGTCGTGCACACCGGCGGCTGCAACGAGTGCAAACCACACAGGTCGTCTACTGGTTAAACCTGGAGTAGGCTGGGCTTAGTACTAGCGGCTATTCTTTCTGATCTTTCCGTCGCACGTGAGATCCGTTGCGATGAGTCAGAGTCGACCATTAACGGTTGCCGCGCACCTCATGACACTCTACACAACTGGGAGAGTGCAATGACCTCTGTGAATTTTCCACCTCAGCCGGACTTCGTCTCGAAAATCACCATCGATGAGCTTATTGTGAAGAAAAGTTTTCCGGAGGCTCTGAAGCCCGTAAGAGTTCAGGACGTGCTTCCGCATTTCACTCCGTCGGCAGCCGCAGCGGCCTGCATCGAGAAGCTGGCCAACAAATGGAAATGGCAACCCTACCATGGCGCACATTTTTTTGATGTTGACGTTGACGGTAGCATTATGGATGGAGATAACTGGCCTCATGAAGGCTGGAATTCCAATACTGTTCACTCGGATCGCCATTTCGACATGTTCGCCGTAAAATTGATTGAACGTGAACCCGTCATCAAGTCATACTCCAGAATCGAAAATGAAGGCTACCCGCTGGGAATGTCGGGCTCATACTCACATACGACCACTTTCTCTCACACGAAGTCCTACGCCAAGACGTGGGGATGGAGTGCAAATATTTCACTCTCCCTGATGAGTAAATTCGGAAGTAAGGGCGGAATGTTTAACGGTTCATTCAGCTATACCTCAACAGAGGATGAGTCGTGGACCGACGGAGAAGATTTCACCGACACAATCAGCTATACTATCGATAAAGGGTATGCCGGATCCTGCGATTTGAGATTCCAGGGCGGAGTCTACGTTGGATGGCTCGCGTGCTGTAATATTCTATATCTGGACCATGACTGGGTCCATGTGACAATTGAGCCAATCTTTAGGGCGTGTAAAGCGAATATCAAATCTTCTCATATCAATAACCCTGTTGCGATATGCGGCTATCAGTACAAAACGATTTAAGTCACGAGGGGTGCCCGGTGCACCGGGTACCCCTCGTACGGACGTGCACAGTTCTGCCGCGTCAGTCCTTGTCATAGGGGCGGTCGTCACACCATGGCAAGCATGATCGGCGCCACGACGCTCAGCCCTATCAGGAGTGCGCCCCACAGATCGTCCACCACATCCGGCGCTGCAAGTGGGGCTCGACGAGCATCATCACAGCGAGCGCGAGCCCGACGACCAGCGCGAACAGCCAGGGCGACATGGGCACCCGCGGTTGCCAAAGAGCTCGCTGACGTCGACCGCACGCTGGATTGCGGCCTCCCCATCGGCGTCGCTCACACCGGATAAAGGTCGACGTCGGCACGAAGGGGGCGGAAATCGCGTTCTGCGTGCTGTTCACGCGTGTGTGGTCGGACAGTCCTGTGCCGTGTTCCCGGTGTACGGCTTGTCCGCGGCGATCCGATCGGTCGGGATCCCGTGTCCCGTCAACGATGACGAAATCGCCCTGTCCCAGACCACCAGAGCTTCGCGGAGACCGGGTGAGGGCCAGTCGGGATTGCCTTCACGGTTGGCCACTTCGTGCTCGACGACTCGGACCGGGATCCCGGACGGCTCCTCGATACGCGATCCCGCGGTCCGAGGGCCACACCCCACCATCGGACGGTCCGGGGGCACGAGGAACCCAGCGGGGCAGAGCCCGTCGCCGGTGCTCAGCACCGGGCGGTGCAGCGGCTGCAGTTCTTCCTGTCGGAGTCGACCTGGGACCACGAGAAGATCAACGATTACCGGCGGATTGAGCTGCTGCTGGCCGACCCGGCGACCGCCCCGCACCCGGGTGGGGGTGCTGGAGATCGATGATTCCGGTGACCGCAGGACGGGATGGCGATCGCGCACGTGGGCCAGCAGTACCTGGGCTCGGTCGGAAAGATCGACCGTGGTGTGGTCACCGTGACGACCTGCTGGGCGGACGAACGCGTCTACTACCCGCTGCACGCCATCCCCCACACCCCAGCCCACCACTTCCCGAAAGGGAACAACGATTCGGGCTTCCGCACCAAGCTGAAGATCGCAGCCGGGCTGGTGTTCAGGGCAGTCGCCGTCGACTCCATCAACTGACCAGGACAGCTTCCGCGCCGACCTGCACACCGCCAGCCTGCCGTTCGTAATGGCCCTCAAACCGCACCACGGCACCACCTGGGCCTACCGAGCAAACGCCCACACGCCTGTCGATGCCACCCCCCTGCTGACCTGGGAGAGCCCAGACCATCCCGGGGACTGGTCACCAATCGAGCGTACCTTCCGCGACGGGCACACCGCCACCTGGTGGGCTGCCGAGGCCCGGCTCGGATGGTGGAGCCCGGACGGAAACGTCCGCCTGGTCGTGGCCACCGCCGACCCGGCCACCCTGCCCGAGAAAGCGACCTGGTGCCCGGCCACCGACCTGCCCCGTCCCGGCTCCCCGCGCTTTGCCGACAGCCCTTACGCACCCGTCAGACTTGCCGAGATTGTACGGATCTACGGGCTGAGGCATTGGATCAAGCAGAGCTATAGGCAGGTCAAGGACGAACTAGGCTGGGCCGACTTCCAGGTCCGCACCGACACCGCCATCCGCTGACACCAGACCCTGGTTAACACCGCATTCTCGTTCTGCCGGGACACCTGGTTTGCCCCCTACCACCCGCGGAACAGGAACCGGCCCCGGCCGCGGACCGCCCAGAGAGGGGGAACCCTCCGTCGCAGCAGCCCCAAACGGCCTGCTGGCCCCAGGCCGCCCGCCGTCCATGGCTGGCGGACGCCCTGGAGCACGCTGCAACGCTACTGGCGGGCATGGTTGAGGAAGTCCGCGCCCTCAGAGCTCCAGGCCCTGCTCAACACCGTCTCCACCGGCAGACCTCTCGATCTCTACTGCCCCGTACGACAGACCACCGCTA
>NZ_JBAMDC010000042.1:0-34362 GCF_036961605.1 Streptomyces sp. KLMMK | reverse complement strand
GGCACGTTGCCGCCCGCGCCGCCGAGCACCGGGTCCGGCCCCGGCAGACCCGCGCGGTGGGCCTGGACGCCCGCGCGCACGGCCCAGAAGTAGAAGCCCAGGGCCGACACACCCACCAACGCGGTGTCGAGGCCGCCCGGAATCACGCCGTGGCCGCCGAACTCCGGGCTGCCCAGGGCGGACAGCAGGGACAGCCACAGCAGGAAGCCCACCATCCACCACGCCGGCGCGAACTGGCGGCGCAGGTTCTCGCCACGGCGGCGCAGCACGACCGCCGCAATGGGGACCGAGACCAGCGTGAGCAGGGTGACCTTGCCGGTGTTGGGCCACTTCGACCAGTACAGGGCGCAGGCCGCGAAGGCGAAGATGAGCGGGCAGAGGACCTTGGCGGCGGGGAGCCGGAAGGGACGGGGCAGCTCCGGCTTGGTCTGCCGGAAGACGCCCACCGCGATCGGGCCCATCAGGTACGAGACGACCATCGCGGCGGAGACGACGCTGGCCAGGGCCTCCCAGCTGTGGCCGATGGTCAGCAGCAGGAGGACGGAGAAGCCCAGGTTGAGCCACATCGCCGGGCGGGCGACGCCGTAGCGGGGGTGCACCTCGGCGATCTTCTTGGGGAAGAAGCCGGTGTCGGCGAGGTTCTGCGCCAGGTAGGCGGAGGAGGCGACGTTGCCGATGTTGGCACCGTTGGGCGAGATGAAGGCGCCGAACTGGAGCATGGTGACGACCCAGTGCAGCATCAGCAGCTTGGCGAGGTCGGCGAAGGGCGAGGCGAAGTTGATGCCGCTCCACCCGCCGGCCTCGGCGAGCTTCTCCGGCGGGACCGCGCCGAGGAAGGCGACCTGCAGGGCCAGGTAGATCACCAGGCCGAGGGAGAGCGCGCCGACGAGGGCGAGCGGGATGGCCCGGCCGGGGTTCTTGGCGTTGCCGCCGAGGTTGACGACGGCCTGGAAGCCGTTGAAGGCGAAGACGACGCCGGAGGCGGTCACGGCGGTGAGGACGGCGGACCAGCCGTTCGGGGCGAAGCCGCCGTGCGCGGTGAAGTTGTCCGTGTGGAAGCCCGAGGCGATGAGCGCGCCGACCGCGAGGACCGGGATGGCGAACTTGACCAGCGTCAGCAGGTTGTTGGCCCGCGCCAGCAGCTCGACCGACCAGTAGCAGGCGAGCCACAGGGCGACGGTGAGGAACAGAGCCATCGCGATACCGGTGCCGGTGAGGCTGCCGTCGGCGACGAGCCCGCGGGCCCAGCCGTAGCTCCACGAGGACATGTACTGGGTGCCCGCGATGGCCTCGATCGGGATCAGCGAGGCGGTCGCGATCCACACGGCCCAGCCCGTGATGAAGCCGAGTACCGGTCCGTGCGAGATGGAGCCGAACCGGGCCATGGCACCGGGCAGCGGATAGGCGGCGCCGACCTCGGCGTAGGACATGGCGATCATGCCGATGAAGATCGCGCCGATCACCCAGGCGACCAGCGCGGCCGGGCCCGCGACCTGAGCCGCCTGTCCGGCTCCGAAGAGCCAGCCGGAGCCGAAGATGGACCCCAGCCCGATCATGATCAGGGCGAAGAGGCTGAGGCCTTTTCGATTGGCCGCGCTCACATCCACGACGTGCATTCCGTTCTGCCGGAGACAAAGTCCGACGGCAGCCCGTGCACCTCTCAGGTCCTGCGGCTGCCGCCCTTTTCGTCGGCTCGCGCCGCAGGACGACATCGTCTTCCGGGCCGAACCTTCCGAACTGGACGGAATTCAGCCGCGCGCAGCGAGAAGCGGCCCGGCGGCTCTGCCGAAATCATCCCCGGGAGCGGACACCGGGCGGCTGCGCACGACGAACCTGAGGAATTCGATCAGCGGTGGTCCGGGCTCACTGGCGACGAGATCACCGAGGACGCAAAAGCGACGCCCGTCATCGTACGACAATCGACGGAACGTCTCCAATCGCCGCTGGTCAGCCCTTATTTCCGGCGCGAGCACACCATTTCGTAATTGCCGAGTGACTGAGCACGTGCTTTCCGTGACTTTACCGAACGAATCAGTGGAAATACTTTTCCGGAACGCACACAAAACAAGGGCAGGCAGCGCACGAGCCGTCCGCGGCACGCGGGACCCTCGCCGCTCGCCCTGGGCAGCCACACGCATGCGGTCAGGTGGTCCCGGCGGCCGCGTCCAGGGCGTCGGCCCGGTGCCGCAGGTCGGCGTCCACGTCATCCCGGCCGGGCCCGTGCAGAGAGGTCGGGCCCGTGCAGATAGCAGATAGAGGCCGTCGGCCACCTCGCGCATCAGGACGGAGCCCGGTGGGCCCGACCGGGTGCCGAGGGCTCACGCGATCAGCAGGGCACGGTCCCAGCCCGTCGCCGGTGCCGTGTCCGTCGCGAAGGTGCGCAGGGCCAAGGCCGTGCCGGCCGCGCCGGTCAGAAAGCCGGCGCGGTCGGCCGGCAGGCCGCGCGGCGGGGGCCGGTGCCGCAGCCCGAACGGCTCGTCGGGCGCGGCCGAGCCGGTGACGCGCCGGGCGAGCCAGGGCAGGAGGTCGCGCAGGCAGGGATCCCCGGTGTCGTGGGCCATGCGCCAGGTGATCTGCAGGGCGCCGCCCCAGCCGTGGCACACCCCCGGATCCGTGTGCTCCTCGCGGTCCTCCCGCCGTGCCCGGGCGAGCTCCGAGCGGAAGCCGGCCAGGGCCGTGCTCCGCCACTCCGGTACGTCCAGGGCCCGGCCGGCGAGGTACAGCGCCCGGCAGACACCCACCGCTCCGTAGCACCAGGCCGGGCGGTCCGGGACGTCATCGGTGGCCGCGGCGGTGCCGCCCGCCGGGCGCAGGACGAGCGCCCTGGGCCAGCGGGTGCCCCGCTCGTCGTGGACACGGATGTCCACCAGCCAGTCGGCAAGTGTGCGCATGGCCGCTTCCTGGCCGGGGACCACGACGCCCTGTTCCCAGGCCAGGGCGAACAGGGCGAGCGGCCCCGGTGCCCCGTGCGCGAGCCCGGCGTTGGCGTGCCCGGCCTCGGGTGTGGTGGGCGGATAGCCGGCTCCGGGGCCCTGGGCGGTCCACCAGCCCGGCAGCGTGCGGCCGTCCTTCAGGCGTACGGGCACGGTCAGCGCCACCAGGGCGGCGAGCACGTCGGCCAGCGCGTCCCGGCCCGGAGCGTCGTCGAGCAGCTGGGCGCCGAGGCCGGTGAGCCCGGACACGACGTCGTAGGCGGCCATGGTCACGCACTCGCCGTCCCCGGGCCGGCGCCGCAGTTCCCGGGCGGCCGTGTCGCGGGCGTAGCGGCGGAGCTGGGCGCCGAGCCGTTCGGCGGCCTGCAGGGGACGGCCGACGGCCGACGCCGCGCGCGACAGGACGAAGGAGAGCGCGGGCACGCCGTAGTAGAGGCTGGGCCTGGGGGCGGCGGAGGGTGCCGTCGCGGCGCGTGCCGTCGCCTCGGCCAGCCAGCGGTGAGCGGTGCGCAGCGCCTCGGCGTCGGTGTGCCCGCGTTCGAGGTGCAGCAGGGCGATGCCGGGCAGGCCCTCGCTGAGGGTGAGGTCCTGCCAGGCGGGCCGGGAGGCGGGGTGGTGCGCCGCGACCCGCCATGGGTCGGTGAGCCGCTCCGCGATGTCGGCGGCCAGGGCTTCGGCAGCGCCGCGGGCGGTCACGCCCCCGCCTTTACCCGGCCGAGGTGTGCCCGTACCCGGCCGAGGTGCGCCCGCACGGCGGCGCGGGCCAGGGCCAGTGACTGCCGTTCGGCGGTGCGGTCGATGCCCGCGAGCCGGTTGTGGTGCATGTGCAGCAGGGAGGCCAGCGCGCGCTCATCCCCGCCCCAGCGCTCCGCCGGGGGCAGGGCGCGCAGCCGCCGTCCGTACGCGTCCACGGCGGTGGCGCGGCGGTCCCAGATCCGCAGCAGTTCGGCTCCGCCGGGGTGGCGGTCCAGGGCCTGCCAGCGGCCGTCGGCATCGAGGAGGCGGCGGGCGGGCTCCCGCAGGGCGGTGGGCGCGTCGTCGTGGCCATGCGCGGCGTCGTCACCCAGGAGGCGGAGCGCGCCGTCGGGCCGGCCGAGGAACCGGTGGTGGAGGTCGATGTAGTTCGCGGCCGCCAGGAGCCGGGTGTCGAGGGAGAGCGTGCCGGCGCGGAGCAGGGCGAGCTGCTCCAGGCAGGCCCTGCTGTCGGCGTCGAAGGCCGCTTCGGCGGCCGCCATGGCCGACGGGCCGCCGTAGCGCTCGAGTTCGGGGTCGTACGTGTCCAGGGCGAGCCGCCCGCACAGCCCCTGGTCCGCGAGGCGCGCCGCCCACTCCCCCAGGCGCGGCAGCAGCCGCCCGCCGAGGTCGGCGGGCTCTCCGTGGAAGCGCAGGCGCAGATGGGGGTCGGGGTCGGCGTAGCGCAGGTAGAACCAGCGGGTGCCGGACCCGTCCAGCAGGCCGGGCAGATGGGCGGTCAGGATTTCGTCGTGGCGCTCCGGCGAGCAGAAGAGCTTGGCGTACAGCCAGCGGGAGCCGGGGTGGTGGGCGGTGGCGGCCCGGCGCGGCGGCGGGGCAGTGAGCGGCTCGCGGGCCGTATCGGGAGCGGTCGTACGGACCATGGGGAAGGCGATCTCGGTGCGGTGCCCGGCGGACCAGCCGCTGCCGTACTCCTCGCCCTCCGGCGCCTCCTGCAGGTGCGCCGTGGGCCGGCGCCGCCACTCGTGCCGGAGCAGTTCCAGGTGCCCGTCGGAGGTCAGGTCGAGGGTGAGACGCTGGTCGCCGTGGACCGCCATGACCCGGTCGGGCACGTTCGCGCGCTCGCGCCAGGCGGTGAACAGCCGGCGCCACTCGGCCGGGCCGGTGGCCGGGTCGCCGGCGGCCGCGGGCAGGTCCGGGTCGGCCGGGTACCAGCGGGCCGGGGCCAGAACGGAGCGGCCGGAGCGCACGCGGGGCAGATAGGGCAGGGCGGCTGCCGCGCCCCAGTCCCAGATGGGCAGCGCCGACTCCCCGGAGCGGGGCAGCTCGGCCAGGAAGCGGGCCATTCCGGGGGCGTTGCCGCGCAGGCTGAGCATGCTCGGCATGGTGGGGACGACCTCCGCCGCCAGTGTGGCCGAGACGAGGGCGAGCCGGTCCGTCGTCGCCACCACGGCCAGGTCGTCCAGGCCCAGGGCGTACCGCGACGCCCGGTCCGTGAAGGCCGCTACCGTGATGACATGGTCCGTCCAGCGGGGGACGCGGCCCACATTGGCAGCCCGGCCATTGAGCGTGCGGAAGGCCAGTTGGGCGCGGACGGCACGCGGGTCGTGCGTGGGGACGGAGCGCAGCACCTCCCCGAAGCGCTGGGCTTCCTTGCCCAGGGCGGGCGCGAAGCGCCCGGCGACGGCGCCCGCGACCGCCGAGACGGCGCCGACCAGCAGCCGGAACCGGCCCTCGGCCATGGCCTCCAGGGACGCCGCGCGAACCTCGGCCACCAGATCGAAGGACGGCGGCGGCGCGAACCGCCTCCCTTCGGCGGCGGCCCGGTCGTCCCGCGACGGGCGGCCGGCTCCGGTCAGGCGGGCCACGCGCGCGTCGTCCAGGACGAGTTCGCGTTCCCCGGCCGTGGCCGCCTCCTGTGCCCAGGCCAGCAGCAGCCGGTCGCGGTCGTCGAGGCCCTCCGTGCCGGGCAGGGACCGGGACGCTGCCGGTGCGCGGTACTCCTCGGGGACACCCAGGCCTCGCTCGGCGTCGAGGAGTTCGGTCAGGGGGACGGTGCGCCCCGTTCCGTAGCGCTCCAGGAACCGGACGTGGTACGCGCGCAGATGCCGTGGCCCGGGGCGCGCGGCGGCCAGGGTCGCCAGGACACCGGCGGTGCGTTCCGCCTCGGCCCGTACGGCTTCGGGCAGCCGGGCCGTGACGTCCAGCCGGAGATCGGTCTGCACCAGGCGCTCGGCCGGGTGCGTCCGGCGCATGCGCGCCTCGGCCACGGCGAGGGCGGTCCGGCCCCGGCCCGGGGGCTGTGTCGCGTAATGGGCCAGTTCCCGCTCGACGAGTGCCAGTTCCCGCAGGACGTCCCGGCTCCGTACGGAGAGGCCCTCCCCTGCGTGCACCGCCAGGCCGAGGACGCCGAGGACATGGGCCAGCGGGTCGCTGTCGTCGATGGGCGGGTGCAGTTCCGTGAGCAGCACTCCGCGCCGGACCAGTTCGGTGAGCATCGCCCGGACGGTGTCCCCGTCCACGGCGGGGTATTCCTCCGTCATCCGCCGGACGAGCTCGGGCCAGGGCACGGGGGTACGGGCGAGCTCCAGCGCCCGCCGTACGGCGGGCGTGCGGCGCACGGTGATCTCCCGCACCGCCGGCCGCCGGAGGGGGGCGTCCGCCGGTTCGGGGACGAAGCCCAGCACCAGCCGGTCGCCGCGCACCGTGCACAGGTCGTTGGCCGTCACCCGCAGGGCCGCCAGGACGCCCGGGTCCTCCTCCAGGCGGCTGACGGCAGCGGTGAGCCATCCCATATCGGCCCGTACGGCCTTGGTGTGCCCCTGGCCCCAGCGGAATTCCGGGCGCTGCGCGAAGCCTGCGGTCGCCACGCCGGCCATGAGGCCGAAGGGGGTGGCCCGCTCGCTCATCCGCAGCGCGTAGCGCGCCAGGGCCCGCTCGGCGCGGCGTTCCTCCTTGGCCGTCAGGGGCGTGCCGGCCGCCGCCTTGTCCAGCACGGCGGACAGCGACGGGCTGGCGAGGGCGACGGCCTCGTGCAACAGTCCGTCCGCGGCGGCCCGCCGCGGGGACGGTGTCCCCGCCGGGTCAGGGGCCGTGTCCACCGGCCGTATCGCCGCTCTCAGGAGCACCACGTCGGCGCAGGCATAGCCGCCGTTCGTCTCGTCCGCCGACCCCATCACCGACACCTTTTCTCCGCTCCCGCTGGTCACCGTTTACGTGCGTGCGTGCCGTACGGGCGGGGGCGGGCCCCCGCCCGTACGGCGTCCACCGGGGCGGTTCAGCAGATACAACCCGTGCCCGCGTGGCACTCGTTGCTGGTGGGCAGGACCGCCCCCGCCTCGCCGGGCACGCCCTCGAGGGCCGGCGCCGCGATCTCTTCCACGTCCAGGTCGAACAGGTCGTCCATGGCGATTTCCTCTCTCGCATTCCTTTGCACCGCGCCCTGGTGGAGCGGTGGGAAGCCATGCTGGACCGGGCCGATCAACAAGCGGTCAACACAAGCCGAAGGCGACGGCGGCCCTGGGGTGGGGTGCCGCCGCCCTGGTACGAGCCACGAACTGTCAGGTGATGCCCTCGCCGAAGTGCGGGAGCATCCATCCGCCGAAGTCGGCCGGGGCTTCCGAAGGCCTGTCGAGCAGGCCCGTGATGCACTCCAGAACGTCCTCGGGGGCCGGCGCCGCCAGATTTCGCTGGAACGAATAGGGCACCCCGGTGTTCGCCCCGCAGGATGTAGGACTTCCGCTCGCGGTGCTCGACCTCCGAGCCCATCAGCCTCTCGACAAGGACGCCGAAATCCCCGTAGCTGCCGAAGACCGCATGCCCACCCTGATCCCAGGTGAAGCCGGCCAGGTCTCGGAAGGAGGCTGCCAGACCACCGGGGTGACCTTCGCGCTCAAGAACGAGCACCTCCTTCCCCTCCTCTCGCAGGGTGTGCGCTGCCGCCGGTCCACACGGCCCCGCGCCCAGGACCATGGTGCTGTAATTCCTGGTCATGAAGTTCTAGGTCCCCCGAATCGTCTTCCCCGCGCGATGCCGTCCGTCACTCGGCGGTCGTGTGCTCCCGTCCTACCGGCTCGATCCGCGAGACCAGCTGGTCCTCGCCCCCCTCAACCCGGCGGTACAGCCACGCCGTTCCGGCCGGCGCGCGCCCGCTCAGGTACTCCACGACGGGCTGGTGGTGCGGCAGGCCCGTGGTCTCCGTCATGACTCGGATGGCTTCCTCAACGGGGAAGAACCGGGCTTCCATGACATCACCAGACGGGTCATCGGCCGCGGAAACCTCTCCTTCCCACTCGTCGTATTCGAGCGCGCACAGGATCGCCGACGGGTAGCGGGGGGTGTCGTGGTGAACGATGAAGGCCATCCCCTTGGGTTCGCCGACCTTGATTCCGGTCTCCTCAAGGAGCTCCCGGCGCAGGGCTTCGTCGAACAGTTCCCCTGCCTTCACACCGCCTCCAGGGAGAGACCAGACGAGGGGCCCCTCGTCCGCGATGGCCTCTCGCACCAGCAGGATCCCGTCCTCCGCTCGAACAACACCCGCCACCACCTGGACGCGCGGACGGATCTTCCGCTCTCTGCTCTGTTCCTGACCGGTTGCCTCGCGCACGAGTCCATCCATTCCTTGATCGTGGTGGTGCCCGGTGCGGCAGTGCGTACGCTCGGCCGCGCGGGGGTCATCATGTGTACCGGATGCTCGCCCCTGAAGACGCGCAAGAAGTCATCGGCGATCACATCCGCGACGGCCAAGTTCCCGTCCCGCGTGCGACCTGCGATGCAAGGAGGGTGGACGACGTTGTGTCGCCCGATCAACGGATCGTCCGCAGGGAGGGGTTCCTCGTCGTACACGTCCGCGTCCCAGACCGGTTCGCCGGCCATCACGCGTTCGTGCAGGGCCTTCGTGTCGATCGCCGCGCTCCGGGTCACGGTGACGACGATCGCGCCGTTCTTCAGGGGGGCCCGGACGAGATCACGGTCGATCACACCCGTGGCACCGGGCGAATCCTGAACGGCGATGACAAGGACGTCGCACTCACGCACCAACTCGTCCAGGCCGACCTGCTCGGCACCCACGCGGGCAAACCCTTCCGGTACCGGTAGGGATCGTGGGCAAGTACCCGGGCACTCATTCCAGAGCACCATGAGGCGAGCTTCAGGCCCACTTCACCCAGGCCCAATACACCGACGGCCTTCCCGCCCACAGTGCCGTTCACGAACCGCGGATCATCGCAAGACTGGACGTACGGGTACGCTCACGGGCTGAACCCGTCGGCAACCTGTCGGCAACCCATCGGTGCCAGTTGGGAATCCGTCGCATGGCACACAGCACCAGGGCCGGCCCGCACCCGGCGACCGAGACTGCCCGGCCGGAACTCCGGTCGACGAACGGAATCCGGCGCTCCTACAGGGTTTCGATGCTCGGGATCTCGAGGTTGTCCGTCGCGCTACCGACCACCACCAGACCTTCGGCCCGCGCGATCGCATGCTCGCTGAGGTCACCTCCGAAGAGGGCCACAGCATCCATGGACTCCCAGTCGACGGTGTTCAGGTCCCGCTCGCGCACGTCGACGTGTTCGATGCCGCAGGTAGGGCTCAGGCGTTCAGTCAACCTGTCGCCCAGATACGCCCACGCTCGTCACGTAGTTCCTGCCGGTGCTCTTGGTCGCGGGGTGAGCGATCTGCAGGTCGCCGTGTGTGAACACCGGAGTCCACGGCCGGAGCGCGGCCTCGGCGACCTGGCGGTTGCGGATGACCAGGTCGGCGGGCAGGACGTCGTTCGTCACAAGCCACTCGCACTCGCCGTGAAGCTCCGCCGCCAACTCGTTGAGGCCCCGGCCGGCCCGGCCAGGCCGGGGCGGCAACAGCGCGTCATGCAGCCTCCGGATGGCGGCACCCACCATGGCCCACGCCGCCGGGGACGCGGTCCACGGCTCGCCGAGGCGCCGAGTGCCGTCCCCGGGACCGCGGCGATCGCGAGCACGGGCGGCTTGCGCCACAGGACCTCCGGGGTCGGGACCGGTGCCAGGGCCATCGCCTCGACCTCGACGTCGATGCGCGCCTGATCGGCGTCCACCTTCAGGAACACGTCGCCACACGCAGGGTCGCGCGCTCGGAATGGGCGACGACGACCTTGAGGGGCGGAGACCGGTGTCTTCTGCCGCCAGCTCGCCAATGCCGACCACCGTGCATGCTCATTGGTCGGGCTGCTGCCACCTGCTCAGGAGGCTGCTCGCTTCCTCGCTGATCGATTCGTCGGCATCAGACATCAATGCCGCACAGAGCACCCTGAACCGTGTGAGATTGGCGAGGGACCCATAGCAGACGACGTCGATTCCGGCCTGGAGCTGATCAGCGGTGCCGACGTCGTCCGCCCCGACGAGCGCGGCCAGAACCAAACGCCAACCGCAGACGTCCCACCGCTCCAGCAGGGCTTCCGCCGTCTCTTGCGTGACCCCGGTGTCCTGGTCCAGCAGCAGCCGATACAGGGCGTCAGCTGCCTGGGCAACATCTGCGGCAGCGGCCAGACGCCGCCCGGCGGCCGCCCTCACGGCCCAGGAGGTCGAGTGGACATCCTCAATGGCTGACCTCAACTCAGCGTCAATCTCGGACCGAACCATGTAGCCACCTTGGCACAGCACCCCGGACACCCGCCCCTCGGCCTTCACGGGGCGGCGGAGGACATGATCAACCCCGGCCGTCCGTAGCCACCCAGGACGTTCGTCCCGGTTCGCCTACCCGGCTGGGGCAGAGCGGGCGGCGGCCGGTCAGAAGTGCGCGATCAGGAAGTCCCGGAGCTCGGCGTGGGTCATCGGCCCCGCGCTGCGTGCCGCCACTTCACCTTCTCTTAGCAGGACGACGGACGGGGCCCCGGTGACGCCGTACCGCTTGGTCGCCTTCGGGCAGCGGGTGATGTCGATCTTGATGACCATCAGGAGGTTCGCGTACTCCTCGGCGATCCGACCTACGACAAGGTCCATTGCCCGGCACGCCTCGATCGCCTTCGGCCACGTCCCGGAGAAGTAGGCGAGGACCGGGCCATCGCTCATCCTGAGGACGAAGTCGACCTCCTCGTCCTCCAGTGGTTGATGAACGCGCCTAGGCATCGATGGCTCCTGACCTCGTGATCCACGTATCGGGGCACCATCATCGCCTGTGGCAGGCGTGTTCGATGCAGACCGCGGCCGGGTCCCGGTCTTCGCCCCGTCCGAGGCGCGGGTCGGCGAGAAGCCAGTCCCGAAGCGATTGGCGGCCTGATCGATGCCTTTGAGGTGACGGCGGCGCGTCCCGATGACGCCCGCCATCACCTCACCGCACACCGTTCCTGAGCCCTACCCCGCCACCACCCCCGCGGATCGTGCTCCGCCGACGCACACGCCGCCGCTCAGCGCGCCCAGGGCGCCCAGGGCGCCGATGACTGTCCAGCCCCAGCCGAGTGTGACCGGGCGCTTCAGTCGACCCCTGAGCGCTGCAAGCGGCAGCCCGGATCCGGGCTGGGGCTGGGACTACTCGCTGACCGTCATACCGACCGGAAGCGAATGTGAGCTGGATCTCGGTGGAGGTTGACCGACCTTGGGGCAGGAACTGGACGCTCGTCGCAGCGGCATGACACCGGCCCGGGCAACCGATGTGAAGGGGCAACATACCCACCAACCTTTCCGGCCAGGGGCAGCAAGTGCGGCGCGGGCAGATCTCCATCGCCATCAGCTGACGTCTCCCTGGTGGGCGGCCGGAGCAGCGGCCGCCCAGTCGTCACCGTGGTCAACCCGCCCGAGCGGGCCGTCGACGGAAGAGCTGACGCGGCGTTGTTGGCGGAATCGCAGCAGAGGCTTCTGAGACAAAGCACAAAGGAATGGGTGCCCCAGATCCAGTAGGCGGGGCCCGCGGGCGCGCATGCTGCCGCGCGGTGGCGAGCGAGTCGTGGGCCACGTGGTCCTGTGAACACGGAGCGGTCGCCTCTCGTCTCGGAGGGGCGGGAAGCGGATCGCTGATCACCCGACGAAGGCGGTGCGGAGAATGTCGGGTGAGCGGGGCCGGTGTCGCCGCACGATGGGGGCATGGATGACACGACCTTGGTATCCCGCTTCCTCCGCGACGGCTTCGTGAAGCTGGAAGGCGCCGTCGCGCCGCGCGTGGCCGCGGACTGCGCGCGGTTGCTGTGGCGGGAGACGGGCTGCGACCCGGAGGATCCGTCGACGTGGACGCAGCCCGTGCACTGGGTGGCCGGCATGGCTCAGGGGCCGTTCGCCGCCGCACCCAACTCCCCGTCCCTGCAGCGCGCGTACGACCTGCTCGTCGGCGCGGGACGTTGGGAGCCGCGCTACTCGCTGGGCACGTTCCCGCTGCGCTTCCCGCACGAGGAGGAGCCGGACGACGCGGGCTGGCACATCGAGGGGAGCTATCTGCCGGAGGGCGAGAGCTGGTACTTCACAAATCTGCGCTCCCAGGGCCGGGCGCTGCTGATGCTGTTCCTGTTCAGCGACGTCGGTGAGGAGGACGCCCCGACCCGGATCCGGGTCGGCTCACACCTCGACGTGCCGAAGGTTCTGGAGAAGTACGGGGAGGACGGGGCGAGCGGGCTGACCCTCGCACCCGACCTGGTGGCGGTGTCCGGCCACCGGCCACTCGCCCTCGCCACCGGGTCCCCGGGCGACGTCTTCCTGTGCCATCCATTCCTGGTGCACGCGGCGCAACCGCACCATGGGATGCGGCCGCGCTTCATGGCCCAGCCGCCGCTGATGCCGGCCGCGCCGTATGAACTGGAACGCGCCGACGGTGCGTACTCACCCGTGGAGATTGCGATCCGCCGGGGCCTGGGGAAGGACACTCCCGGTCCGGACGGGAACGGCGCCGACCGCAGTGCCAGGTAGACGTGTTCACGACCATCGCGGGCACGGTGGTCGTGAAGAGGGAAGGGAGGGAGGAAGGAGGAAGGATGCCGAGAATGCTGGAGCGGCTGAACCAAGCCATGGCGCCTGGAGAAGCTGTCGGACCAGGAGCCGCACGGCATCGTCGCGGTCTGCGACGGCATGGAACCCAGCCGCGCCGAGAGCACTGAACTCGACTACCACTACGGCGTGATCATCTCCGTGGAGCCCCTGGGCGGTCTTCACCACCTCCGGGCGGGCGCCGCAGGCCATCCAGGAGCTGTGGCGGGACGTTTTCACCGAGTGGTTCCCGTCGAACCCGTATCGCACACCCGCACCAGCCCTGAGCTCCTGCGCACGCGCCTGTCGTCGCAGAATGCCGGCGCCGACGCCGGCGCCGAACCATGGCTCCCGGTGGAGCCCGAGCACAGCTGAACACAGCTGAACAGAGCGGCAAGCCCCCGGGCAGGCATGTGCGAGCGCTTCGATTGGCCTTTCGCGCGCCAACCGCAGCCGTCCGTCACATCGAGATGCCAGTGCGGCCAGAGCGGCTGGGAAGCCGTCCCGACCGCGACCGAGTCGAAGTCGAGCGGTCACAGGATCCGCCGGACAGGCCCTATCCAGCTGAAGCCCCACCAGCCGAACCCTCAGGCCGGCACGCCCGAAATCAATAGTCGACACCGCCGCAAAAGAGCTGCCTCGCCGGATCAGCCTTTCAGGCCGTAGAAGTGAATTGGTGTGTTCGGCTTGAATCCGATGCGCGGGTACACGGGGGCTCCGGCGGCGGTGGCGTGCAGCGTGGCGCGGGTCAGCCCGGTGGCCCGCGCACCTTCGTAGAGCGCCTTGCGGGTGACCGCCTCGCCGTAGCCCTTGCGCTGCCACCGCGGGTCCGTGGCGACGAATGCAACGAACAGGCGGCCTTGTGCTTCGACCGTGGCGGCGCAGGCCACTGGTTCGTCGCCTCGCATGGCCAGGTAGGCGTACACCTCGTTCTTCCAGAGCTCGGATCCGGCCAAGCCGTCGCGGCCCTCCTCCAAGGGGAACCCGTACGCGCGTGATTGGAGGTCGGCGTAGGCCTGCAACTGCTCCTCGGTGCGCACACGGGTGAACGTCAGGTCGGGGTGGGCCGGCTCGGGGATGGGCAGCAGCTCACCGGCCATGCCCGTCCCGGGGAAGGCGTACTGGAGACCGGCCTGCTCCGCTGTCGCCTCCAGCACGGAGCGGGCCTGGTCGTCGAGGAGGCCTTCGAAGAGCCACAAGAAGCCCGCGTGCTTCTTCGTCCGCATGATGCCCGCAGCCTGGCCCAGACGGTGCCTGAGGAGCTCTGCTCCCGCTTCCGCCTCGGTCAAGGTGATGCAGTTGAAGAACCCGAACCGGCTGTCGGCCCAGCGCACAGCGATGCCCGGAAGGTCACGCACGTCCGCGTCTGCGTCGCGGTCGAGCACCATGGTCCGCCAGGCCGTGGTGAGCTGCTGTACCGATTCGATGGACTCCGCGGAAACGGTCACGGTGCCTCCATGACGTGTTGTGTGTGGAGAGGTCCCTGAGCAGGTGGTGGATGTCTCTGGTGCCTCCGCGGCAGTGGGGACTCTGCCGGCGACGTGCGGATGCGAGGTCATCAGCTGATGTTTTCAGCTTCTTCGGTCTGGTCGTGGGCGTTCGCCGTGCTGGAGCGGGGCACTCCGTAGGAACGGCGTCCGAAGCGCCACCACACGGCGGCCATGGCGAGGGCCACCAGCAAGGCGACGGGGGTGTAGTTGAAGCTCACGGCGGTGACGGGGCTGGACTGCGGCAGGAGGAACAGCACTGTTACCCCGGCTGCCCAGAGCACCGCCACCCAGCCGATCGGGCGGCTCCAGCGGCCCAGGTGCCAAGGCCCGGGGGTGAACCGGTCCGAGTGGCGCAGTCGCAGCAGCACAGGGATGGCGTAGGCCGGGGTGAAACCTACGACGGATATCGCGGTCACTGCTGAGAACGCCGTGGCGGAATACAGGGACGGCAGGGCCAGTACGAAGGCGACACCGACGGCGAGCCAGACAGCGTTGGCCGGAATGGCCGTACGGCGGGTGACCTTCCGCCAGCGCGCCGAGCCGGGCAGGGCGCCGTCCCGGGCGAAGGCGTAGATCATGCGGCTGGCGGAGGCGGTGACGGTGTAGCCGCACAGGAACTGCGCGACGATGATCACCAGCAGTAACGCCTTCGCGGTCGCCACGCCCAGAGCGTCCAGGAAGATCTGCGCCACCGGCACCCCGGTCTGGCTGCCCAGGGTCCCGCCATAGTCCTGGATGGCGAACAGCAAGGCAGCCAGCAGGATGCCGCCGGCGATCCAGGACACCGCCACCGAGCGGACGATCCCGCGCGCCGCGGCCACGGAAGCCCCACTGGTCTCCTCGCTCAGGTGGGCCGAGGTGTCGTAGCCGGCCAGGGCGAAGCACGGCAGCAGCATGCCCAGCAGGATCACGTAAACGGGGCTCGACCAGCCGGTGTTGTTGGTGAACTCCGAGAACACGAAGCCGGCCGGCTGGTGGTGGGAGGGGACGAGAGTCAGAGCGCCGATGATGACGACGGCCCCGGCCAGGTGCCACCACGCGCTCAGAGAGGTCAGGAAGTTCATCAGCCGGCTGCCGAAGAGATTCAAGGCCGCGTGCAGCGCGAGGATGACCGCGAAAAGGACCAGCAGGGACCCCGGTGTCGGCACAAAGCCGAACTGCAGGTTCGCCCAGGCGGCGGTGAAGGTCGCGATGCCGTAGTCCTGGGCCGCGATCCCGCCGAGCAGCCCCAGAAGGTTGAGCCAGCCGGTGTACCAGCTCCACCGCTCACCGCCGAGCTGGCGGGCCATGTAGTACAGGCCACCGCTCGTGGGGTAGCGGGAGGTGATCTCGGCCAGCGCCGCGGCCAGGCACAGCACCAGCGGCCCCACGGCGAGCCACCCCCACACCACCACTGCGGGCCCACCGCTGTTCAGGCCGTAGCCGAAAAGCAGCAGTGTCCCGGACATGATGGAGATGACCGACAAGGAGGCGGAGAAGTTGCCGAAGGCGCCCATACGCCGGTGCAGTTGCTGGGTATAGCCGAGCTCCTTGAGTACGCGCTCGTCATCGTCCGGCGGCTCGGACCGCTGCCATCGTGTATGTGCTGATGTACTCATCGAGAACTCCGCACAGAGACAGGAAGGGAAGGGGGAAAAGGGGATAGGCGGCGGGGTGCGCTGGGCCGTCAGCGCGGCACGGTGGAGACCGCCCGCGGAGCCAACAGGTATGCACGGCCGTCTTCCCCGTTCGGCGGCGGGCTTGACCACGGCAGGCAGACGCTTCGGGTCGCTTCGAACTCCTCCCACCCACGGTCCGGGTCGTGCGCGATGTAATGCGACGGAACCAGGGTGCCGTAGCCGCCGACGGCCTGGAAGACGGCAGCCGCTTCCTTCAGGAAACCGCCTGCCGTCTACGCATGGGCCAGATACTTCGGATCGGTTGAGGAACCGGCCACCGGGTCGCAGCGGCCGAACCAGCCCTCGAATGCCTTGGCGATATCCGGAGTGTTGGATTCATTGACCCACCACAGGCTCAGCATGTCGTCACTACTGCTCCGCCGAGCCCGGTACTGCTCGACAATCCGGCGGCCGTCCTTCGCTGAGCGTCAGGCCAGCAGCCGTGCGAGCTCGGCCATTTCGGTCTCCGGGTCCACGACGGGCTGGATCACCAGCTCGTCGACCCCCGACTTCTCCAGCGCGTTGATCCGCTCGGTGACCTCGTCCCTGGTACCGACCAGGCCGAATTTGTCCACCAGGGAGGGCACGATGAGCTCGCGTTCCTCGGGGGACAGCCGACCCAGGTAGTTGCGGTAGAGCGCCTGGTGAAGCTTGGGATCGGTGGGGGTGGTGCCGCGCAACCGGAGCAGACGGTCGACAGCCGCGGTCTCTTCTGGAGGGAGGGCCGCGCGGAAGGCGGGGTTCTCCGCGCCGAGGATCAGTGCGCTCAGGGCGATGTGCCCCATCGAGTTCTTGACCGGATCTCCGTAGCGGTCCTCGCCGTCGGCGAGGACGTGCAGGGAGGACATGAGATACGAACGGGTCTTCTCGGCGCTGCCCGCGTCCCGCACCGCCGCCCGCCGGGCCTGGCCGAGGGCGGACCAGGCCGCGGGGTCGTGCATCCCGAAGGAGATCACCCCCGCGCCGAGCCGGCCGGCGACCGAGGCAGCCTTCAGGCCGAACGCGGCCACGACGAACTCCACGGGAGCCTCGGTGTTGACGTACGGCCCGACGTGCAGGAATCGCACCCTGCTGGACCGGGTCCCCTCGCGGTAGTCCGACTCGCGACCCGCGGTGAGATCCTGCAGGGCGGCCGTGAACGACTCCAGCTCCGCCATCTTCACAGGCCGCATGCCGAGCGTACGGCGCGCCGTGTTGCCGGTGCCGACCCCGCAGATGATGCGGCCGGGGGCGAGGGCGTTGAGGCTGCTGACGGCCGCCGCCGCGGCTGGCGCGGAACGCAGTGCCGGTGAGGTGACACCGATGCCGAGCCTGATCCGGTGGGTGGACTTGGCGCAGAGTGCGAGGCTCACGAACGGATCGCCATGGATCATCGGCGTGTCGTACACCCAGAAACTGTCGAAACCGAGTTCCTCCGCGCGGGCGGCCAGATGTTCCACACCCGGCCCTGCTGACATGACGATGCCGGTTCGCATGGCGACTCTCCTCGCCGTCGAGTGAGGTGGCTGAACCACTCCAGTTGCAGTTCACTGTCGTCCATGGCCAAGGTCAAGGCCATGCTCCCCAGTGCCGCTGATGGGCCTACCACAGCAGTTTCAGGATCGGAAGGTGCCGGGCGACATGGGGGAGCTTCGTGCGGAGGACCCGCGGGTGGAGCAACAACCGGCCACCGGTGAGGAGACGCCGAGTCGGCTGATCATCACCGGCGAAACGGTCGACGGGGTGCCGACCGAGTCCGGGGATGGACGACGAACGCGACCTTCCCGCCCCGGCCCGTTTCCATACATCGGATGCCCGGGCATTCCCCCGCACTCGCCGGCGTCGGGAAGTGCCGGCGGCTCTTCGCGGTCGCGCCGCCGTTCTGTCATGCCCTCCTCCTGAATGTTCTGCAGTCTCTCGACGGTCAGCCCGCTCAAGCGGCCATCTTCGCGGCCAGGCCCTGGACTCCCGCCTCGGACGCTGCCGTGGAAATGCTCGACGAGCCGCCGTACGGCCTCGACCACCTGCTTGAAGTCGACCTGGCTCAAGGCGTCCTCGAAGTGTGGTCGTGCCGGCTCCTGCGTGAGGTTCTTGCGCATCAGGCAGACCACCAGCATCACCGACTGGTATGCCCGATCTCCACGGGCCGTCCGCCCGGCCTCACGACCTCGCCGAGCAACTCGGCACACCCCCCGTACAGCAGAACCCGTTGCCCCGCTTTCGAACCCCGTGAGAACATCAAGGTTCAACGGTCCGTCTCCTTTTTTCGTTACGCTTCGCAACTCAAATGAAAGAGCGCGGCCGTTGCCATGTCCGCCGTTTTGAGCAGTCCACCACGATCTGCGAATGGGAGATACTGTTTGATGCACACAGCCGGGCCGACAGAAGCCTGTATCGAGGATGCGAGCAACATCTTGGTCGCGCCTTCGACGTTGCAATCCGATAACTTGATCAGGGACTTCTTCGGGTCCACGATCACACCGGAGGACCTCGCTTCCGGTTCGTCCGACCTCACGCAGAAGACCGTCTACCTGTGTGGGGACATATCCGGGATCAGCGGCTGCCAACTACATGCGGCTGCCCGGGTATTCGTCATCCGAGACCTGTCACACGGCTACCACGAGGGCGTCGACAGCCCTTGGGTCCTCGTCGACCTCGGCCGAGTTCCCATGCGTGTACACGGAGTCGGCGTGTACTACCGCCGCTTTTTCGGACTCGGCGCCGATCACTTCGGCCGGATCCATGCGGAGCACGCGTTCCAGTCCCTGACGGAATCCACCAAGCCTGGAACAGCTCATCGCAGCGGGATTTACCTGACGCCCGTTGCACGAAACGGTGACGAACTGCATTTCCGCCTACTCCGGTGCTCCACGAATCTCTCGGGGCCGACCGAGAGCTTCCGCCTGACCGACACGCGCATCGTCGAAGCTCTGAACCGCGAAGCCGCCACCGTCTTCCGGAACCAGGCGCCGCTCAATCACGTCCTCGCTCAGACCTACCACAACACCCGTGCCACGGCCGAGCGCAAGCAGTCCAAGGCCAAGATCTCGGCCCATGCCGACAAGACCAAGGACATGCCTGTCAATGGCATCATGGCCTTCTGTACCTTCTATGACCGGCTCGACAAGCTGCAGCCTCTGGCCGAAGATGCCTTCGACTACGGTGTGAAGGGTGCCAGCGGGCTGACCAAACTCCATTTTCGCCTCAAGGAGCCGATCGAAGAACGCGACGGGGGCGCGCTCCCCTCGCAGTTCCCCCTGACGCTCTATCCCGGCTCCGTGTTTTTCATGCCGCTGTCCACCAACCGTCTGTACACGCACGAAATCCGACCCTCAGCGTTGGACGCCGAGTTGCTCCCGACCCGCCTGGGATACGTGGTGCGCTGTTCGAGCACCGAAGCCGTTCACAAGAACGGGCACACGTTCCTCAAGTTGGCCGGGGATTTGGTGAAGCTGGGGACGCCCACACCGGCCGGCATGAACGAGCTGCGCAGGCTGTACGCCGAGGAGAACAGGACCTCGTCCTTCATTGATTACGGCGAGGAATTTCTCTTCAGCATGAACACGGGAGATTACCTTGCCCCCCGAGTCCAGGATCTCGGATGAGATCCTTTCGTGCACTTTGCCAATCGAGGATAATCTGTTTGCGGAACTGTCCGCGTCGGCTGGTTTCGAAGACCTAGGAAAAGGCCGGCGAGGCGCTACCCTTGCCAAGATCGACGAGGCGGGTGGCGTGCCTCTCATACGCACTACTACTCGGTACAGCAGCCCGACGCAGCGTTTCCAGGCGGTACACGAACGGCTGGCGCAACAGATTCAAGAACGTGCGGCGCTTCCAGTCGGCTTCAACAACGCTCTCATCGAGATCTACACGAACGCCTACAGGACCATGGGCAGCCACTCCGACCAAGCCCTCGATCTGGCCAACGGGTCCTCTATCGCCGTCTTCTCCTGCTACCAGCATCCCGAATCGAGCCCGCCAAGGAAGCTGATCTTCGAATCAAAGGGGTCCGGTGACGAGAAGTTCGAGATCCCTCTCACCCACAACAGTATCGTCACGTTTTCCGTCGACTCGAACCGGCGACTCAGGCACAAAATCGTACTGGACGCGCCCGGCCGGACGGTGGACAGCCGATGGTTGGGCGTAACCTTTCGAACGTCAAAGACCCTCCTTCGGTTTCGCGACGGACATGCTCACCTCCCGCAGGGTGCGCGCCTCATGTCGGCCGACGATGAACAGAGGTACGAGTTTTACCGCCTACGGCGCCGCGAGAACAATGAAACGGACTTCATCTACCCCCCGCTGACGTACACCATCAGCGAGAGCGATCTGATGCCGCCCATCTGGCCTTGAGGGTTTTTGAATAGCCCTCCTGGGCAACGAGTACTACCGCGGCAATCCCCTGTACCCGCCCCTGCTGAGGGCTGGCGGCCAGAAACCGTCACCTATGGTCGGCCCGCGCCCTCGGATTCCGGTCGACGGTGGGGCCCCGACGCTTTTGTCCTGTGCGAGGGGCTGCCCGCTTCAGACCGGGAGGCTGCGGCGCTGTGCGGTCGGCGACGCGTCGCGCTCGTCGAGGAGGAGGTGGCCGCCGGCACGGCCGTGCTGCCTGAACCGGCCGACGTAGGCGCGATCTTCACCCGGTACGGCACGGCGTGGACCCCGGCAGCCTGACCTCCTGACGCTCCGGATCGGCGCGCAGCGCCCTCAGGCCACGGACGCGGCCCGGCGCCGCACCAGGAAGTCCTGCACGACGAGGGTCACCGCCAGGTACAGGTAGATCGTCGAGGCCCCGAGCAGACCGGTCCCCGTGGTGTGGTCGATCCACTTGTCGAGGCTTATGTGCACCGCGAGGGAGACGAGCCACAGGACCGTGGTGGCCGGCGCCCCCTTGCGGAGCATCCGCCCTTCGGGCGCCCGCCACACCGTCACCGTGCGGGCCCGCACCACGCCGAAACCGGCCGCGACGAAGAAGCTCGCGGCCAGCAGGGCGACGGTGACGGTGCCCAGCGCGTGCTCCTTCACCACGGAGGCCACCCCGAAGACGAGCGCGACCACCCCGAGCGCGCCGAGGACCCCCAGCAGCACCACGCCGCCCTTGCCGTGCACGGGCCGGGTGCGCAGTTGCCTGCGGACCACCAGCGCGACGACGACGATCCCGATGACGATGCCGGCGTTGTTCACGGCCGGATCCCCCCTTACTTCACGGCCTCATGGGCCGAAGGAGTGTACGTGGACGTATCAGACCATCACGACGTACGTACGTCTGAATCAGCGGCCCCCGGACGGGCGGGCCGACACGTCACGGACTCCCGTCAGCGCCAGGATCACGCCCCAGTGGACTCTCCGCCCCCGAAGCGCCGGCACAGTGACCACACGCCTGGAGCCCTCGCTTGTCCGGGTCACACAATCGGACCACGGGTGCGGACCCCTCGTCAGAAAAGAAAAGGTGACAAGCCCGAGGTCACCTCGGCGCACTCCCGGCCGCCTCCCCATGGCCGTGCCACGATGACCAGGTGATGCCCGGCGTCCCGGCGGGAAGATCTTGATGCCCTCCGGCGTTGCCGCCCCGCACAAGCCTCTCGTACGAACCCTACGCACCGCCTGACTGACGCACGTGACAGGAGTGGATCCCCGCCATGCCCAGCACCCCCTCCCCCAAGGCCACCGCGCAGATCGGCGTCACCGGACTCGCCGTCATGGGCAGCAACCTCGCCCGGAACTTCGCCCGGCACGGGCACACCGTCGCCCTCCACAACCGCACCTACGCCAAGACCGAGGCCCTCGTCGCCGAGCACGGTCACGAGGGGAGTTTCGTCCCGGCCGGGTCCGCTGAGGACTTCGTCGCCGCCCTGCAGAAGCCCCGACGGATCGTCATCATGGTCAAGGCGGGCGACCCGACGGACGCCGTCATCGACGAGTTCGCCGCCCTTCTGGAGCCCGGTGGCGTCATCATCGACGGCGGCAACGCCCACTTCGCCGACACCCGCCGCCGCGAGAAGGCCCTGCGCGAGAAGGGCATCCACTTCGTCGGCGCCGGCATCTCCGGCGGCGAGGAAGGCGCCCTCCACGGACCCAGCATCATGCCCGGCGGCTCGGAAGAGTCCTACAAGTCCCTCGGCCCCCTCCTGGAGTCCATCGCCGCGAAGGCGAAGGACGGCACGCCCTGCTGCACCCACATCGGGCCCGACGGCGCCGGACACTTCGTCAAGATGGTGCACAACGGCATCGAGTACGCCGACATGCAGCTCATCGCCGAGGCGTACGACCTGCTGCGTGACGTCGCGGGTTACGAGCCGGCCCGGATCGCGGAGACCTTCCGCACCTGGAACACCGGCCGCCTGGACTCGTATCTCATCGAGATCACCGCCGAGGTGCTGTCCCACACGGACGCCGCCACCGGCCGTCCGTTCGTGGACGTGGTGGCCGACGAGGCCGAACAGAAGGGCACCGGCCGCTGGACGGTGCAGACCGCGCTGGACCTCGGGGTCCCCGTCTCGGGCATCGCCGAGGCCGTCTTCGCCCGTTCCCTGTCCGGCCACGGCGACCTGCGCCGGGCGGCGCGCGAACTGCCCGGCCCCGGGCGGGAGTCCCTCTCGCCGGAGGCCGCGGAGGAGTTCGCCGCCCGGGTCGAGGAGGCGCTGTACGCGTCGAAGGTCGTCTCGTACGCCCAGGGCTGGAACATGATCGCCGCGGCGGGCGCCGAGTACGGCTGGGACATCGACCTCGGTGCGGTGGCCGCCATCTGGCGCGGCGGCTGCATCATCCGGGCCGCGTTCCTCGACCGCATCCGCGCCGCGTTCGCCGCCGACCCGCAACTGCCCAGCCTGCTCGCCGACAAGGGGTTCGCCGACGAGGTCGGGCAGGCGCAGGACGCCTGGCGCACGGTCGTCGCCACCGCCGTCGGCCGCGGCGTGCCCACCCCGGGCTTCTCTGCCGCGCTCGCGTACTACGACGCCCTGCGGGCGGAGCGGCTGCCCGCGGCCCTCACCCAGGGGCAGCGCGATTTCTTCGGTGCCCACACCTACCGGCGCACGGACCGCGAGGGGTCGTTCCACACGCTGTGGGGCGGCGATCGCAGCGAGGAGAAGACCGGCTGAGGATGGGATCCCGGTCGGCTGAGGGGCGGAATCGCGGTCGGCCAAGAGGCGGAATCGCGGTCGGCCGAGGAGCGGGAATCCGGTCCGCGGAAGAGCCGGAAGCCGACCGGCCGAAAAGGGAGGATCGGGTCAACTGGAGGGGGTACGCGGCGTGATACCCCCGGATGGCCGTACGTAGGCATGTGTCCGATCTTGTCGGTTCTGCCCTGACCTGCGTCTTTGCAGGTCAGGGAAGCGTTAGTGCCGACCTTGGCGTAGACCGCGCGAGGGACGTGGGCTTAACTTATGCGCTATGACCTCCCCCCGCAGCACCTACGGCGGCGGCTACTACGCCTCGTCGTCGTTCCCGGACACCCCGATTTACGACAGCCTCGTCGCCGAGCGGGGGACCCCGCAGATCGCCCCGATCCGCGTGTCGTCCCCGTACGACGGCGGTAGCAGCAGCAACCTGCCTGCGCTCCCTGCGCTTCCCGCACTGCCTTCCGGCCCGTCCGGGGCCCAGGCCCACCAGGCCCCGCAGCCGTCCTACGGCGGCCAGGGCGGCGCTCCGTACGGCTATCCCGCGCCCGGCCCGCAGCAGCCTTCGGGGCTGCAGCAGGCGGCCGCGCCGTACATCCCGCAGCAGCAGCCCCCGCGCGGCTACCCGGCCCCGCAGCAGCAGCCGCAGCAGTACCAGCAGCAGCGGCCCGGAGGGGCGCCGGCCGGTCCGGCCGGATATGACGCGATGCGTCCGGTCGCACCCCGTCCGGCGGCGGCGCAGTACGAGGATCCGTACAACCGTCAGTACCCGAATCAGGGGGGTTACTGACCGTTCGAACCGCTGTGACTGCTCTGCCGGATTCTGCGGGGCGGTCCGGCGACGCGGTCCGGCGGCAGGCGCGGAGGTCCCGCTGCGGTGCGCGGAGGTATTCGTTCAACCGCCCGATCAGGGTGGCAAGATGACCGTATGTCCACGCCTGTGCTGACCGCGGTCCATTTCTACCCCGTCAAGTCGCTGGCGGGGTGTGCCGTACGCGAGGCGGCCGTGGAGCCGTGGGGTCTGTCCGGGGACCGCCGGTGGATGCTGGCCGGCCCCGACGGCATGATGATCACCCAGCGGCAGCAGCCGAGGCTCGCGCTGGCCTCGGCGCAACCGCTCCCCGGCGGCGGCGTCCGGCTCGCCGCACCCGGGGTGGATCCGCTGGACGTCGCCGTGCCCGGGCCCGTGGATAAGGGCGGCACGGTCACGGTGCAGGTGTTCCGGGACAAGATCGAGGCGGTTCCCGCGGGAGCCGCCGCCGATGCGTGGGTCAGTGCGTTCCTGGGGTTCGAGGCCCGGCTCCTCCACATGGACGAGCCGGCGGTCCGCCGCGGCATCGACCCGGAGTTCTCCGTTCCCGGCGAGACCGTGAGCTTCGCCGACGGCTATCCGCTGCTGGTGACCACCTTGGCCTCCCTCGACGCCCTCAACGCGCTCGTCGCCGACGGTGACCTGCCCGGCGAGGGCCCGCTGCCCATGGACCGCTTCCGCCCGAACGTGGTGATCGGCGGTACCGAGGCGTGGGCCGAGGACGGCTGGCGGCGGGTGCGGATCGGCGAGGTGACCTTCCGGGCGGTCAAGCCCTGCGGCCGGTGCGTCGTCACGACGACCGACCAGCGCACGGCCGGGCGCGGCAAGGAGCCCCTGCGCACGCTCGCCCGGCACCACCGGATCGACGGCAAGGCCGTGTTCGGCAAGAACCTCATCCCGGAGCACACCGGGATCCTGCGCGTGGGCGACACCGTCGAGATCCTCGACTGAGCCCGCCCCCCTCCCCCCTCCCTGCCGCCGCCGCCAGCCACCTGCCGCCCGCCACCCGTCAACGCGCGACCCGGAACGGCATCCGGAGGGGGTGATTTTGCTCTCTCCGCCGTCTTCCTCCGCATGCGATGCCGTGTGTGAGGTATTTACGGACCCGGAAGGGGGTGAGCATGGTGCGCGCTACGGCACTCGCATGGCGATGGCGGCGCAATCCCCTGCGTCGCCGGACCGATGTCCTGGAGTCCTGCGTGGGATTGGCCGCCGTGGTGCTCATGCTGCTCGCGGGCCCGGTCACCGGCTGGGTGGCGGGGTCGCTCGCCCACGAGGCTCTGCGGCACACGGTCCGCGAACAGCACCGGCACCGGCACCTGGTGACGGCGACGACGGTGCGGGCCCTGCACGGCAGGCCCGCCGAGACCGACCGCGAGGCCACCGCGAACCGCGACGGACACCATCGGGTGGTCGCCCGGTGGCCCGGCCCGGACGGCAAGGAGCGCTCCGGCGTCGTCTCGGTGCGCCATCGCACGCGCCCCGGGCAGCCGTTCCCGCTGTGGACGGACGACCAGGGACGGCTCTCGGGCCGCCCGTTGGACTACGACACGGCCGCCATCCACGCCGGACTGGCGGGCGCCGGAGCGGCCACCGGCGCCTGCGGACTGGTGGAGGCGGTGCGGCGGCTGGTCGTATGGCGGCTCATGCAGCGGCGGTACGCCCACTGGGACCGTGCGTGGCAACGCGCCGGGCAGACCTGGGGCAGGGCGGACGCAGGCAGCTGACCGGTCAACTCCCGGGGCCCGCGCGCGCTACGGTGGCTACGGTGACCGGCGCGCTACCGGCCGGCCCCGGGTGAACGCACGCACGAGGTGGGGGCACAGCAGCGCCATGGCAGAGGGCTCCGTCCAGGTGACGCATACCGGCACGTCGCGTTGGCGGCGGCGCACGGGCGAGTACGACTCCCTCGCCTCGGCCCTGGAAGCGGCGGTGGACGGGGACGTGCTGTCCGTCGCCCCCGGCACCTACCGGGAGAACCTGGTCGTCACCCGCGCGGTGACGCTGCGCGGCGCGGAGGGCTCGCGCGGCAGCGTGCGCATCGCCCCTGCCGACGGAGTGGCCGTGACCGTACGGGCGTCCGCGGCGCTGCAGGACCTGCACGTCGAGGGGCACGACGCCGCGGCCCCCGCCCTCGTCGTCGAGGACGGGGCGCCGGAGCTGGCCGGTCTGCGGATCGTGGCGCGCTCGGCGGTGGGCATCGAGGTGCGCGGCGGCTCCCGGCCCACCGTGCGCCACTGCACCGTCGACAACGCCGGCGGCGTCGGCATCAGCGTGCTGGACGGCTCGGGCGGCGTCTTCGAGGACTGCGAGGTGGTGGCCGCCGGGCAGGCGGGCTTCGCGGTGCACGGCGGGGCGCATCCGCGCCTGGAGCGCTGCCGGGTGCACCACGCCTCGGGTGAGGGGCTGTCGCTCACGGGCGAGGGCAGTTCGCTGGAGGCGGTCGGCTGCGAGGTGTACGAGGTGCGCGGGGCCGGGGTGCAGGTGGCCTCCCGGGCAACCGGCCGGCTGACCGACTGCCGCGTGCACCGCACCTCCGGCGACGGGGTGAGGCTGGACACCGACGCCGTGCTCTCGCTGGTCGACTGCGACATCCACGACGTGCCGGAGAACGGGGTGGACCTCAGGTCCCGTTCGGTGCTGTCGATGACGCGCTCGGCGGTGCGCCGGTTCGGGCGCAACGGCCTGTCCGTGTGGGACCCGGGCACGCGCGTCGACGCCGACCTGTGCGAGATCCACGACAGCAAGGGCGACTATCCGGCGGTGTGGATCAGCGACGGGGCGACGGTCTCCCTCGGCTCCTGCCGGGTTCACGACGTGCCGGACGCCCTGTTCGTCCTGGACCGCGGCTCGCACGTCGACGTGGTCGACAGCGACCTGTCGCAGGTCCGCAACACGGCCGTGTCGGTGAGCGACGGGGCGACGGCCCGGCTCGCGGGCTGCCGGATCCGCGAAGTGGGTACGGGCGGGTGGTTCCGCGACCACGGCAGCGGCGGCTCCATGACCGGCTGCACCATCGACGCCGCGGCGACCGGCGTCATCGTCACCAAGGGGGCCGACCCCACCGTCGAACAGTGCACGGTGAGTTCGCCCGTGGAGGCGGGCTTCTACGTCTCGGCCGGAGGCCGGGGCACGTTCCACGAGTGCCGGGTGACGGGCAGCGGCGGCTACGGCTTCCACGTGATCGACGGCTGCCGGTCGACCCTCACGCGCTGCCGCACGGAGCGCTGCGAGCGCGGCGGGTACGAGTTCGCGGAGGCCGGCCCGGTCAGCGAGGGCTGTACGAGCGACGAGGCGGTGAAGTCCGCGGCGGTCGCGGCGGTGCCTTCCGGGCCGGCGGGCGGCGGGAGATCGGTCGTGACGGCCGTACCGCGGGCGACGGTGCTGCCCGTGGCCGTGCCCGTGCAGCGCTCGGCCGAGGAGGTGCGCCCCGCGGCCGTCCCGGAGGGCGCGCGGGCCTCGGCGACGGTGCTGCGCGAACTGGACGCCCTGGTGGGCCTGGAGAGCGTCAAGAAGGAGGTCCGTGCCCTCACGGACATGATCGAGGTCGGGCGGCGCCGGCAGCTGGCCGGGCTGAAGGCCGCCTCGGTGCGCCGGCACCTGGTCTTCACGGGCTCCCCCGGCACGGGCAAGACGACGGTGGCCCGCCTCTACGGCGAGATCCTCGCCTCGCTCGGGGTGCTGGAGCGCGGCCACCTGGTGGAGGTCTCCCGCGTGGACCTGGTGGGCGAGCACATCGGCTCGACGGCCATCCGCACCCAGGAGGCGTTCGACCGGGCCCGCGGGGGCGTGCTGTTCATCGACGAGGCGTACGCGCTCGCCCCCGAGGACTCGGGGCGGGACTTCGGCCGGGAGGCCATCGACACGCTGGTGAAGCTGATGGAGGACCACCGGGACGAGGTCGTGGTGATCGTCGCCGGCTACACCGACGAGATGGACCGCTTCCTGACGGTCAACCCGGGAGTGGCCTCGCGCTTCTCACGCACCATCACCTTCGACGACTACGCGCCGGAGGAGCTGCTGCGCATCGTGCAGCAGCAGGCGGACGAGCACGAGTACCGGATCGGGACCGGGGCGTCCGAGGCGCTGCTGCAGTACTTCACGGACATCCCCAGGGGGCCGGCGTTCGGCAACGGCCGTACGGCCCGGCAGACGTTCGAGGCGATGGTCGAGCGGCACGCGGGCCGGGTGGCGCAGCTGACCGACCCGAGCACCGACGACCTCACCCTGCTCTACGCCGAGGACCTGCCCGCGCTGCCCTGACGGGGCGCCGGTATCCAGGCGGCGAGGCGGGCCAGCAGGGCCGCGCGGGTCCGGGCGAACTCGGGGTCGGACTGGTAGTGGGAGTGGCCGAGGATGGCCGCGGGCAGCGGGTGCTCGGCCGTACGGCCGTAGGCGAGGGGGTCCTTGAGGGGGCCGCGGTCCACGGCGGTGGCGGCGGGGACCTCGCCGGGCAGGCGGACGGGGCCTCCGATGGGGTCCGTGCGCCGCCACAGATTGCACCAGCAGTGGATGTCGTCGTGCAGCGCGGCAAGCTTCACGGGCCCGAAGTAGGCGGGGAACCAGCGTCCGTAGAGCCGCTCCAGGGGCGATCCGTAGGTGAGCAGCGCGACCCGGCCGCGGGTGGCGGCGGGCAGCTGCCAGACGGCGGCCGCGGCGAGGACGCTGCCCTGGGAGTGGCCGGAGATGACGAGCCGGCCGCCGGTGCGCTCGGTCCAGGTCCGCATCCGCCAGGTGAGGTCCGGGACGGCGCGCTCCGCGTAGCAGGGCGGGGCGAAGGGGTGGGCGGCGCGCGGCCAGAAGGTGCCGACGTCCCAGAGGATGCCGACGGTGCGGCGGGCGGCGGGGTCGCGGTAGGCGCGGCGGCCCCAGGCGATCAGCAGGACGAAGCCGAGGCCGACGCACCAGGATCCGAGCGCCTGGGCGATCTGGGCGATGTCCTCGACGATGCGGGCGGTGCCGGCGGCGGCCCGCCCCGGCACGTCGTGCGTGCTCCAGGCTCCGGCGACCGCGCCGCCGCCGAGGAGGAGCGTGAGCACGGCGACCGTGCCGAGGACCCAGGGGGTGGCGTCGGTGAGGCCGGCGCGGGCGACGGTGCCTGCGATGGCGCGGGTACGCGCGCGGTCGTGGCCCTCGCCGGGATATCCGTCGGGGACCGTGCGGCACAGGCGCTCGCGCAGGCGCAGGGTGCGCAGCACGAGGACGAGGAGCAGCAGGAGCAGGACCGCGAGGAGCGGCGGGATGACGGACGCCTGCCAGGTGAGCAGGGCCGGCGGTCCGCCGATCGGGCCGTCGCCCATGCCGGGGGTGGCCGGGCCGTCGAGCCAGTCGGCGACGCGCTGGGCGACGCCTGCGGTCATGACGCCGCCGAGGGCGCAGGCGAGGGTGGCGACGGCGGGGCCCGCGAGCCCTCCCAGGGGCGTCCGCTCGGCGGGGGCGGCGCGGTGCAGGCGGCGGGCGGCGAGCGCGAGGAGGAGGACGAGGCCGCCCTGGCCGAGGGCGATCAGCCCGAAGACGCGGTCGCCGGGAAGCATGCCGTGGGACTGCCAGCCGGGCCGGTCCCAGGCGGCGTAGACGGCGGCGAGGAGGAGAAGGCCGAGCGCGGTGAAGGGCAGGGCCGTGACGGTGAACCGGTCGAGGGTGTCGTCGGGGGCGCCTTCGCTGCGGCCCCGGCGGCAGACGGCGTGGACGACGAACACGGTGGCGGCGGCCAGGACGGCGATGAGGGCCCACCCCAGGGCGTCGAGCACGGCGCTGCCGCCGGGTGCGCGGTCGTGGCGGGAGGCGGCCTGGGCGAGGAAGGCGGCGATGGTGAGCAGGGCGGCGGCCGTGTGGGCGGCGCGCAGGCGGGCGACGATACGCCGCCCGTACCAGAAGCCGGGCAGGCACAGGGCGGGGCGGCCGCCGGCCTTGGGAGTGTCCTCGTCGGAACCCGCGCGGCCGGGGACCTGGGCTTCGTAGGCGCTCCAGGTGCGGCGGGAGAGGAGCCAGAGCAGGCCGGTCAGGGCGGTGGGCACGGCGGCGGCGAGGGCGAGCCTGCGGCCGGGCGGGCTCCACCAGCCGTGCCGGTCCGCCGACATGAAGCCGAGCCAGGCCTTGTCCGAGGAGCACGCATGCGTGCCCGCGCACTGCCAGGCCGTCAGGTCGAGGGCCACTTCGCACGCCGCGGCGGTGAGGAGCACGGTGAGGGTCAGGGCGACGAGCCGCACCAGCAGGCCGTAGGCACGGACTGTGCGGGGGCGGTCCTCGCAGGTGGGGCGCATCCAGTGGGCGAGGTTGATGACCATGAAGGGCAGCAGCATCAGCCACAGGGCGCGGGAGCCGTCGCCGGAGGTGAGGTTGGACCAGACGTAGGCCTCCCGGACCGGTTCGCCGCGGTGGTCGCCGGGGCGGGTCTCCGCGTCGAGGTCGGCGACGCGGCGGTGGATGCCGGCGATGCCGTCCCCCGTGACGCGCTCGGTGCGCGGATCGCCCAGCATGGCCTGCGGCGTGGCGCCGCCGACGCCGTGCACGAGCAACTCCAGGGCGAGACCAGTGGTGTTCGCCGACGGGGGCTTCGCCGTTAAGGCTTCCTCCTGCGTCTGCCCGGGTGTTTTCGCCGCTTGCCTGGGCGCTTCCGTCGCTTGCCTGGGCGCTCGTTCCTCCGGTGCCACCGCGTCCCCCGATCCCGGTGTGGTTCTCCTTCCACCAGCATGGTGCCGGTGGGCACTGACAATCGGCCGGGGCCGGCGGGCGAGGCCCAATCGTGATCCGGCCGAACGGAGACGATCGCAGGAGCCGGCTCGCGTGGGAGGATGAGCGCGCACGACTGCCGGTGGCTGACCGGAAAGGACGGGCCGGGTGAGCGACAACCAGAATCTCCTGGCGGAGCAGCGGCGTGCGCTGATCCTCGACGAGGTCAGGAGGCGCGGTGGGGTGCGGGTCAACGAACTGACGCGGAGGCTCAATGTCTCGGACATGACGGTCCGTCGCGACCTCGACGCCCTGGCCCGCCTGGGTGTGGTGGAGAAGGTGCACGGCGGTGCGGTGCCGGTCGCGGAGGCGACGACGCACGAGCCGGGCTTCGAGGCGAAGTCGGCGCTGGAGCTGGCCGCCAAGGAGGACATCGCGCGGGCGGCGGCGCGGATGGCTCCGCCGGGCGGCGCGATAGCCCTGGCGGGCGGGACGACGGTGTTCGCGCTGGCCCAACGGCTGGTGGACGTACCGGATCTGACGGTGGTGACGAATTCGGTGCGGGCGGCCGACGTCTTCCACAGTGCGCAGCGGCCGGTGACGGCCGCGGGCCCGTCGGCCCGCCCGGGGGCGGCGACGGTGGTGCTGACGGGCGGGGTGCGTACGCCTTCGGACACGCTGGTGGGGCCCGTCGCGGATGCGGCGATCCGTTCCCTGCACTTCGACGTGCTCTTCATCGGGGTGCACGGCATCTCCGCGGAGGCGGGCCTGTCGACGCCGAACCTGGCGGAGGCGGAGACCAACCGGCACTTCGTGCGGTCGGCGCGGCGCGTGGTGGTCCTCGCGGACCACACCAAGTGGGGAACGGTGGGGCTCAGTTCGTTCGCCCTGCTGGACGAGGTGGACGCGCTCGTCACGGATGCGGGGCTGCCGGAGACGGTGCGGCGGGAGATCGCCGAGAGGCTGCCGGAGCTCGTGGTGGCGGATGCTTCCGGTGACTCCACCACATGCGACGGCGTGCGGGGCTAAGGTATCGGCACCCGGCAGGCCGCCGACCCTTTGGGGGTTCTCTCGATGGTGTACCGACTGCGCCCGGTGGGGCTGGACTTCGTGGCGAACGCACCGCTGCGGGTGGTTCTGGCCTCCCGTACGGCGGCCGCGCCGGAGGAGGTCTTCCGGGCCCTCGCGCTGGACGTCCCGGGCTGGACGCGCTGGTTCCGTGCGGTGACGCTGGCGCGGCCCGTGCAGCGGGCCGGGGGCGAGGGCCGGGAGGTGCACCTGCTGGGCGGGGCGCGCTTCATGGAGACGGTGATGGCGGCCGAGCCCTCGCACCGGTACGCGTACCGCATCGATGTGACGAACGTGCCCGGGGTGCGGGCGATGCTGGAGGAGTGGCAGCTGCTGCCCTCGGGGACGGGCACGGTGGTCCGGTGGACGGTGGCAATCGACGCTCCCGCCGCAGTGCGGCTGCTGGTGGCGCTGGGGCGGCCGGGGCTCAGGCGCGCCTTCCGCGCCGCGTTGCTGACGCTCGACCGGCGCCTGGCGGCGATGCGGGGCGGCACACGCTGACAGCCGGCGTCCGGCACGGGCGGCGGGCAGGGGCGCCGGGCGGCGGGTGCGGCAAGTAGCGGTGCGCTGGGCCGGCAGTGTCAGTCCGGCCAGTGCCCCGTGGCCAGGAACGTGTCGATGGCGGCGGCGTACGGCCCGATGTCCAGGCCCTGTTCGGCGAGCCAGGCGTCGGAGTAGTACGTGTCGAGGTAGCGCTCTCCCGGGTCGCACAGGAGGGTGACGACGCTGCCCTTGGAGCCGTCGCCGGCCATCTCGGCGACGATTTTGAGGGCGCTCCACAGCCCCGTGCCGGTGGAGCCGCCCGCCCTGCGGCCGATGGCCCGCTCCAGGGCGCGGACGGCGGCGATGCTCGCGGCGTCCGGCACCTTCATCATCCGGTCGATCACGCCGGACATGAAGCTGGGTTCCATGCGCGGCCGGCCGATGCCCTCGATCCGCGAGCCGCGCTCGCCGGTCACCGCGGGGTCGTGGTTCTTCCAGCCCTCGAAGAAGCAGGAGTACTCGGGGTCGGCGACGCAGATGCGGGTGTCGTGCTGCATGTAGCGCACGTAGCGGGCGATGGTCGCGGAGGTGCCGCCGGTGCCCGCGGTGGCGACGATCCAGGTGGGCACGGGGTGGCGTTCGCGGCTCAGCTGGCTGTAGACCGATTCCGCGATGTTGTTGTTGCCGCGCCAGTCGGTGGCCCGTTCGGCGTAGGTGAACTGGTCCATGTAGTGGCCGCCGGAGCGCTCGGCGAGCAGGGCGGCTTCCGCGTACATCGTGCGGGGGTCGTCCACGAAGTGGCACCGCCCGCCGTGGAACTCGATGAGCCGGGCCTTCTCCCGGCTGGTGGTGCGGGGCATGACGGCCACGAACGGCACGCCGATCAGGCCGGCGAAATAGGCTTCGGAGACCGCCGAGGAGCCGCTTGAGGCCTCGACGACGGGGGCTTCGGGGCGGATCCAGCCGTTGCAGAGCCCGTGCAGGAAGAGCGAGCGGGCGAGGCGGTGCTTGAGGCTTCCGGTGGGGTGGGTGGACTCGTCCTTGAGGTAGAGGTCGATGCCCCACTCCTCGGGCAGGGGGAAGCGCAGCAGGTGGGTGTCGGCCGAACGGTTCGCGTCGGCCTGGACCTTGCGGACCGCTTCGGCGAGCCAGGCGCGGTAGGCCGGGTCGCTGCGGTCGACGTCCAGGGTGGGGGCGGGGCCTGCTGCGGAGGCGGCCGGGCCCGGGCCGGGGGCCGCCCCGTCCGTATCCCCCGGGTCCACGGTGCCGTTCACGCCGCTCCTCCCGTTCCATGCGGGCCCGTGCGCGCCCATGCGGAGCACTCGGACCTTTCGATCATAAATGGGCACTGGTGCGTGAGCCGCCTCACAGGCAGACTGCGCACGAGCACACGAATCGGCCGGGGAGGCGGTTGGCGTGGCGGAGCCGGAGTTCACTGCGACCGGGGTGCGGATCGAGCGATCCCTTCGCTCGCTCACCCGGGCGGGCCAGGTCAAGATCAGGGACGGCAGGCTGGAGCTGCTCACCAGCTACGGCCGGGAGATCGACAGCGCCCCCCTGGGGTCGGTCCACGCGAGCAAGCCGTGGTTCTCCGGCCGGGACCGCGCCCGGGCGACCGTGAACGGCACGCGCTACCTGCTCACCCTGGGCCGATCGGAGGACGCGCCGGAGGAGGCGTCAGGGGAGCCGTCCGGGGAGGCCGCCGTCCGGCGGTTTCTGGAAGCCGTCCGCTCCGGACGCCATGGTGACGCCAGGGGCTGAGGGTGCAGAAGTTGCGCTCCCGGCCGTGGGAGTCGACCCTTGATTCGTACCAGCATCACTGAGGGTTCACCGGTGGCTACGCTCTGGACATCAGCCGCCGCCCGGCTCGGCAGCCGTCTCCGCCGGCCCGGCCCCAGCGCGTGCCAGAACGCCCTTCTGCATCAGGCTAGCCCTACTTCTTCCAGGGAGTCGCAGCCGTGATCAGCCGACCGAACAAGCACTGCACCGTAGAGCTCCAGGCTCTTCCACCGCGGATCGGCCAGGTCCGCAGAATCGTATCTGCGCAACTGCGGTACTGGAATCTCGATCCGCTCATCGACCCCGCGGCGCTCTGTGTCACCGAACTCCTGACCAACGTGCACCAGCATGCAGAACCGGACAAACGCTGCACGGTCGAGATCGACCTCGTACTGGACCGGCTCACCGTCTCGGTCCGCGACCACGACCCGCGGCTGCCCCGCGTCGCGGACCCGGACGCCGGCAGCACCCACGGCCGCGGTCTCGCCCTGATCGCGGCCGTCAGCGACAGCTGGGGCGTGCAGGAGCGCCACGACGGCGGCAAGGTCGTCTGGTTCTCGCTGCCCGTCCCCGAGCCGGCCGCCGGCGGCCGGCAGACCCGGGACGACCGGACGACGGTCACCTTCGAACAGCCCGTCCCGGCCCTCCCGCCGCTGGAGGAGCCCGCGTTCGACCAGCCCGCCGCCGCCCGCAGGCCGGCCGCGGTGCTCGAACGCTCCCCCGTCCGCTCCGCCGTTCCCGGCTGACCGGACGGGGG
>NZ_JBAMDC010000419.1:0-5467 GCF_036961605.1 Streptomyces sp. KLMMK | reverse complement strand
GTGATCCGGGACCGAGTCCACCAGGCGCGAGTGAAGAACGCGCTCGAACCTGAGTGGGAAGCCAAGTTCGAAGGCAGGAGCTACGGCTTCCGCCCTGGGCGAGGCTGTCACGATGCGCTATCCATGATCCACAAAGTGACCGCTAGGCGGGCCGCCAAACGGTTATGGATCCTGGACGCGGATCTGGCGGGGGCGTTCGACCGCATCAGTCACGAGCATCTGCTGGAGTCAATTGGCACCTTCCCAGCTGCCAAAGACATCAGAGGGTGGCTCAAAGCTGGGGTGATCGAAGAGGGCGGCTTCACCAACACCGAAGAGGGGACACCTCAAGGTGGTGTCATCAGCCCTCTCCTCCTCAACATTGCCCTGCACGGAATGGAATCCGCAGCCGGGGTAAGGACGGTCAAGACGGCGTGGAACGGCCTGGTGCGAACGGCCGAAGACTCACCGGTACTTGTGCGGTACGCAGATGATTTCGTGGTGCTGTGTCACACGAAGGAAGCTGCATGTCAAGCCAGAAACAAGCTGGAGGAGTGGCTTAAGCCCCGCGGATTGGCCTTCAACGAGGAGAAGACGCGCATTGTCCACCTCGCGGAAGGCTTCGACTTCCTGGGTGCTCACATCCGAAAGTACGCGGACGGCACCGTCCTCATTACCCCATCCAAGGAGGCGATACGAAGGGCCAGGCAGAGGATCAAGCAGATCATCCAGCGTACGAACGGGCAAGGGAGTCACGAGGACCTGATCCTCACCCTCAACCCCTTTGTCAAAGGGTGGTCTATGTACTACAGCCCCTACTCATCGTCTAGGGCGTACCGGAATCTTGATTTCTACGCTTTCGGGCGACTGTGGAAGTGGGCTGTAAAGCGGCACCGCAGGAAAGGTCGGAGGTGGATCCGAGCCCACTACTGGGGGCGGCACCACCCCAAGCGGAACGATGTGTGGGTCTTTGGCAACGACAAAGTGCTCATGCATAAGTTCGCTTGGACGAAGATCCGGAGGCACGCGGCCGTTCCGGCGAATGCGTCAAAGGACGACCCCGCGCTGAAGGAGTACTGGGCCAAGAGGACAGCGACCAAGGGCCTGCCACAGCTGGAGCGCAAGCTCATCATCGGCCTGGCAGTCCGCCAGAAAGGGAAGTGTCCTGGCTGTGGGCTTGATCTTTTGGAAGGGGCTGGATTCGAGCCGGACAACCTGAACGAATGGGTGTCCTGGTTCTCGGCGGCGACTAGAGCATTTCATGTTCACCACGTCGTCCACCGTCAGCACGGTGGGTCTGACGATCCACGGAACCTGGAACTGAGGCACACCACCTGCCACCAGCAGCTTCATGCAGGTGGCAAGGACAGAGCAAACGTGCGGCCCTCGCGGCCCGCTTGAGCCGTGTGCCGCGACGAGCGGCATGCACGGTTCTGAGGGGGCCGGAGCCTCGCAAGGGGCTCCGGCTACCCGACCGTGGTGATCGACGTGACAGGGGAACGACTGCTCTCGCGCCGAGTCCTCAACGACGAAACTGAGCTGCTGGGCCTCATCCGCGACGTCCTGGCCCTCTCCGAGGACGTGCTGTGGGCCGTCGACATCAACCGCGGCGGTGCTGCTCTGGTCATCGCTCTGCTGCTCGACCACGGCCAGCCGATGGTCTTCCTTCCGGGCCTGGCCGTGCACCACGCGTCCGCCGCCTACCGGGGCCAGGGCAAGACCGACGCCAAGGACGCGCACGTCATCGCCGACCAGGCCCGGATGCGCCGCGACCTCGGCGTCCTGCGGCCCGGTGACGAGGTGGCCGTCGATCTGCGGCTTCTCATCACCCGCCGCACCGACCTGGTCTGTGACCGTACCCGGCAGATCAACCGGCTCCGGGCCCAGCTGCTGGAGATCTTCCCCGCGCTCGAACGCGCCCTGACCCTGACCAACCAGGGGCCGGTCATGCTGCTGACCGGTTACCAGACGCCGGCGGCGATCCGCCGAACCGGCGCCAAGCGCATCGAGACCTGGCTGAAGAACCGCAAGGTCAGAGGCGCCGCCGAGCTGGCCCGGGCAGCGGTCGAAGCCGCCCAGGCCCAGCACACCGCCCTGCCCGGCGAGAAGGTGGCCGCGACCCTCGTGGCCCGCCTGGCGAAGGGGGTCATGGCCCTCAACGAGGAGATCGCTGAAGTCGACGCGCTCATCGAGGCCCGGTTTCACCAGCATCGGCACGCGGAGGTGATCAACAGCCTCCCCGGCATGGGTCCCTGCCTCGGAGCCGAGTTCATCGCCGCCACCGGCGGTGACCTGGAGCCTTTCGGCACCGCCGACCGTCTGGCCACCTTCGCCGGCCTGGCACCCGTTCCACGCGACTCCGGCCGCGTCAGCGGCAACATGCGAAGGCCCAACCGCTTCCACCGCGGACTCCTCCGGGCCTTCTACCTCTCCTCACTGGCCAGCCTCAGAACCTGTTCGGCCTCGCGGACGTACTACGAACGCAAGCGCAAGGAAGGCAAGAACCACCAGCAGGCCCTGCTATCCCTCGCCCGCCGACGCGTCAACGTCCTGTGGGCCATGATCCGAGACGGAGCGTGCTACCAGGGGGCGCCCACGGCCGCCGCAGCAGCTTGACAACGGCATTGGGAAGTTTCTGAAGTCGCTGAAGTGATCTTCTGGCGGGCCTAGCCTGGTGGGGTGGCCGTTGGTGACGGGCGGGTGCCTGCCCGGTACTGCCCGGCCTGTGGTGAACGGCTTCGGCCGGATGCCGGCCCGCGGGCCCGGTTCTGTTCGGCGGTGTGTCGTTCCAGGCAGTGGCATCAGGCCCGGCGGGTGCGGGCGAGGGTGGCCGCGTTGCGGGATGCCCGGGACGCTGTTGAGTGTCCGTCGTGCGGGACGCGGTGGACGCCGGGGGTGGAGCATCCGGCCGGGACGCTGTTCTGCTCGGCCAGGTGCCGGACGAGGGCTTGGCAGCGGCGACAGGAAGGGTTCGGAACAGCGTCACAGTGACGCCGATCTGAACGCTCCTTTTGGCGAATTTCCGCCGGTTCTGACCGAGTTGACACCGAGGGTTGTTGACGATCTCGCGGAGGTGGACGCTCCGAAAGGAGCAAGGGGCCGTGGGTTCCCTTGCGGCCCTTGGTGCCGCACCCGGCCCCGTGAGGGGTGGGTGGTGATCACCTTGTCCGAGAACGTTGGTCAGGTCACCCGGAAGCGTTACGAAGAGATCGTCGTCGCTGACCGCCAGCTCGTCGCCCAGATGGGACGGGCGATGTTCACGATCGGCGACCACGCGCTGGAGATCGAGCCGATGCGTCCGCACGGCGGTTCGGTGGTGCACGAGGACGAGTTGTTCGGCGTCCGCGCGTCGCTCCAGATGTATGCGGACGACGTGGGCTTATCGCTGAGCACGGTGCTGAACTACCGGTTCACCTCCCACCGCTGGCCCGCCGGCCGGCGCCGGGAAGGCGTCTCCCACAAAGTCCACACGATCCTGGCGTCGATCCAGGAGGAGAACGAGCGGTTCGAGGCGATCGGGAACCCGCCCGTCGATGACGTGAGCGGCACGCGGCGGTGGACGACGAACCTGGCCCAGAAGTGCGTCGGGCGGCGGCCGGACCGGCCGGGGACGGTCCAGGAGAAGGTGGATCGCGTTCACGACCTGGCGGTGGACGAGGACGTGGCCGTTCAGGTGGCGGCGGACGTGCTGCGGCGACCGGCGATCGCGGCCCGCCTGATGGACGACACCGCCGTCCGCCAGGCGGTGACGGAGGCCCAGAAACCCGAACACCGCGCGGAAGCGGTCCGGGGCCTGGTGAGGGACGATGTCGCCGCCGCGAAGGTGGCGAGCGATGTGCTGCGGCGGCCGGAGGTCGCCGCGCGGGTCGCGGCCGACGACACCGCTCGTCGCATGGTGAACCGGGCTCAGGCCGACCGTTCCCGCCAGCAGGCCGCGGCCTTCCGCCAGACCTCGCCGGCCGGGCCGGCGGTGAGGCGGATCGAGCGGACGGAGGAGTTCGTCGACCTGCTCGGCGCCTTCCACCGGTTCGTGCGCGAGACCTCCAAGGCGGTGCCGAAGATGCGCGACCGCCAGTGGTCGGGCGACGAGCGCGAGGTCCTGATGTCGAACATCGCACGGGCCCGCGCGGCGCTCGACTGGATGGAGACCGCCGTTTCCACTGGTCAGGTCGATATGGACGAGGAACTTGCCCGCATCCTGCGGGGTGAGTGACCGTGCGCAAACGCTCCCCGGCCGCGGAGCGTCACGCCGAGCTCATCCAGATCGCGCTGATGGAGGCTGCCCCGTCGGGGCTGGTGATCAAACGCCTGATGGGCGCCTGCGAGCTGAGTCTCTACCAGACCCGAAGCGGCCTGCGGGCCCTGCGGGACCTGTCCGGCGAGCGGGGCTGGCCCCCGCTGATCTGGACGCGCGAGGAGGGCTATCACTTCTGCGCGAGCGAAGCTGAGCTGGAGGCGTGGGAGCGGGCCTGGATCAGCGAGCGGCTCACCGCCTTCCGCCGGATGATCACCGGCACGCTGGCTCCCCACCTGGCGCTCTTCCCCCAAAGCCGGTGGGCGAACTACCTGAACACGCAGATCAAAGCGGTCGAGGCCAGCCTGGCCATGGCGGCCGACCAGGGCCGCTGACCCCGGGGGCGCCAGCGCGCATGAGAAGGGACCAGGGGTCCTGGCCGGCTCCCCCGCGGCACCCGGCCGCGGCCAGGACCCCCGACCTTGGTGATGCGCCGACGCCGCTACCCGTCCGACACTACCGATGCCGAGTGGGCCTTGATCGAGGCCCTGCTTCCACCCGCGGCCAGCGAGGTCGGCCGGGGCCGGCCGGAGAAGCATCCCCGCCGCGAGATCGTCGACGGCCTCCGCTACCTGGTCGACAACGGCATAAAGTGGCGCGCGATGCCGTCCGATTTCCCCCCTTGGAGGACGATTTACGGGTTCGCCCGGCGCTGGGCGGCCTCCGGCGCCATCAGCGTGATCCGTGACGAGCTGCGGCGGGCGGTGAGGGTCAGCAGTGGCAAGACGCCGCAGGCCACAGCGGTGATCGTGGACTCCCAGAGCGTGAAGGCGTCCGAGACGGTCGGCAAGGACAGCCGCGGCTTCGACGGAGCCAAGCTGATCAACGGCCGCAAACGCCACCTCGCGGTCGACACCCGCGGCCTGGTCCTGCTCGTCATGGTCACCCCGGCCAATGTCACCGATCGCGAGGCCGCCAAGGAACTTTTGTTCCGGCTGAACGTCATGCACCCGGAAATCGCGACCGTCTGGGCCGACTCGAACTATGCCGGCAAACTCGTGGCCTGGGCCAAGGACCGGTGCGACATCACGCTGAAGACCGTCCGCAGGCCGCCGAACACCAAGGGATTCGTGGTGCTACCCCGCCGCTGGGTAGTGGAGCGCTCCTGGCCGAGCGGGGGTGCGCCGTTCCCGACCGTCCCGGCTTGCGTCTTCGGACGCTGACGGACGTGTTCGCCTACGCCTAGGCCGAAGG
>NZ_JBAMDC010000418.1:0-5475 GCF_036961605.1 Streptomyces sp. KLMMK | reverse complement strand
TGCTGGCCGTGCACGGCGGCGCCGGTACGGCGTTGCGGCGGGAGGACACCGACGCCCGCACGGAGAAGGCCTACCGGGACGGGCTGGCCGACGCCCTGCGCGCCGGCCGGAAGGTTCTGCGGGACGGCGGCGGCAGCGTGGCCGCGGTCGAGGCGGCCGTGCGGTCGCTGGAGGACAACGCCCTGTTCAACGCGGGCAAGGGCGCGGTGTTCACCGAGGACGCGGGGCACGAGCTGGATGCGTCGGTCATGCGCGGCTCGGACCTGGCGGCCGGTGCCGTGGCCGGCGTCCGCCACGTGCGCAACCCCGTCTCCGCCGCCCGCCTCGTGATGGAGCGGACGCCGCACGTGCTGCTGACGGGCGAGGGCGCCGACGGCTTCGCCGTGCGCAACGGCCTGCCGGCGGTCACCCAGGACTACTACTGGACGCAGGCGCGCTGGGACAGCCTGATGAAGGCCAAGGAGCGGAGCAGGGGCGGCACTTCATCGTCTGCGAGCGGGAAGACTGCCGGCGGGAGGACTGCCGAAGGGAAGGCCTTCGGCGCCGAGGCCGTCGGCGAGTCCGCGATGGGCACGGTCGGCGCCGTGGCCCTCGACCGCAAGCACGACCTCGCCGCCGCGACGTCCACGGGCGGGATGACCAACAAGATGGCCGGCCGGGTGGGCGACTCCCCTCTCGTGGGGGCGGGGACGTACGCGAAGAACGGAACGGTCGCGGCGAGTGCGACCGGGCACGGCGAGGTGTTCATCCGCGGAGCCGCGACGTCCACCGTCTCGCACCTGATCGAGTTCGGCGGCAGGGACGTGACCGCAGCCGCCCATGAAGTCGTGCACGAGCGGCTCGCCCGGCTGGGCGGCACGGGCGGCGTGATCGCACTGGGCCCCGACGGAGTGCTCGCCGCCCCGCACAGCAGCGAGGGCATGCTCTACAGCTATCTGACGGCCGGCGGCGAGATCGTCACGAAAATCTTCCCCGACGAGTCGCGCACCGGCCGGTGACGGCTCACCGCGCGTACAGGTGCCCGAGCAGGCGCTCGGGAGCGAGCACGGCCCCGGCCACCGGGCGGACGACGGCGCGGGGAACGGCCTGCAGTCTCCGGCGGGCGGCGATCGCCGCCGGCGCCGTCGTCGCCTCGGCCGGGGCGAAGGACTCCCCGATGCAGCGGTGGGCACCGAGACCGTACGGCACGTAGGCACGGAGTGATGCGTTCCGGTCGGCTGCGGGGCCGTCGGCCGGAACGTTCTCCTCCGCCCAGCTGCCGGGCCGGAACCGGCCGGGTTCGGGGCAGGGAGCCCCGGCGGGGAACCGGGTCGGGGAACGGGGCTGCGGTCAGCGGGTGGGCGACGGCGCGGTGGTGGCCGCCGCGGTGACGTCGCAGACCAGTTCCACCATGTCCGGCCCGTACGCGTCCGAGTTCACGACCTTCAGCAGGAGGCAGAACGTGCCGTCGAGCCCGTAACGGTGGGCGAGCTGCTTGTGGTGCCGGGCCAGATACCTTATGGCCGCCTGGTTGGTGACGCTGCGCTGGCCGGAGGCGAGGAAGACCGGCCTGCTGCCCCCGGGCCCGGTCAGCCGGGCGAGCAGGACGTACTCGGCCGTCCCCTTGTCCGCCCGGTACGTCTCGCCGCCGACGGTGAGCGCGCCCCCGTCCGGCCCGCCGTGGCCGGTGGCCACCGCGACGCCGGGCAGCAGCGAGCGCAGGTGGGCCTCGGTGCGCCGGTTCGACACGGGACCGCCGACGCAGAACTCGGTGCGCACGCCGATCCCCTGGCGGGCGGCGTCGTGCACCACGATGTCCGCGTGGGCCCCGCACTCCTTGATCAGCGCGGATATCTCCAGCAGCGCGAAGGCGTCGTGCCGTGCGACGCCCCAGCCGTTCGCGGTCGGGTCCTGGTTGACCACCAGCAGGCACTCCGAGCCCGCCGGCAGGCCGAAGAAGATCTGCTTGCGCCGGAGTTGGCGCCGCCACAGCAGGGTCCGGACGAACCAGCCCGCGGCGGCGCTGATCCCGCTGGCGACCAGTCCCAGCACGATGTTGCGCACGTCGTCGTTCATGAGCGGGCAGCCTACGGGCCCGGGCCGGGTCGGTCGACGGCCCTACGGCCGCAGCCCGAGGCGCACCGGCGCCCGTGCGGATAGCGTCCGGGCATGAAGATCGAATCGGAGACGGCCGGGCAGGGCCCGGAGGAGGCACGGGACCGGCGGGCCCCGGGGATCCGCAGCGGAGCGCAGCGCAAGCGGGACGTCCTGGAGCGGCTGGGGCGGGAGCTGGACATCTGGGTCGCCTCGGCCGGCGCCGACGGTGTGCCGTACCTGGTGCCGTTGTGGTTCCTGTGGGACGGGGAGGCCATCTGGATGGCGACCCGGCCGGCCAACCCCACGGGCCGCAACCTGCGGGACGGCGGCCGGGCCCGGCTCGCCCTCGGGCACACGCGCGACGTCGTCCTCATCGACGGCGTCGTGGAGACGTACGGCGCCGGGGAGGTGCCGGACGCGGCGGCCGACGCGTTCGCCCGGCAGTCGGGCTGGGACCCCCGCCAGCAGGGGGACGCGTACGCCTACTTCAAGGTGGTGCCGCGCGCCGTGCAGGCGTGGCACGAGGAACCCGAGCTCCGCGGCCGCCACTTGATGCGCGACGGCGAGTGGCTCGTCTGAGCGGCGGGCGGTGACGGGCCCGCCGGGGACGGGCGGCGGTGGTGACGGAGGGCGCGGCCGGGCGGTCCGGCGGAGAGCCTGCCGGCCGCCCGGCGCGCCCGTCCCCACGGATGTGCGCCCGCTACGCCGCGGTGCGGTCCTCTCCGGGGGCCGCACGGTCCGGGCCGGGGGCGAACCGCGTGCTCCCCAGGACCTCGGCGCGGGCCGGGCCGGAGCCGAGGGCGCTCAGCCGGGCCCTGGCGTCGACGGCGTACACGTCGACGTACTCCTGCTCCGACAGCTTCAGGATCGCGTACATGATCTCGTCGGTGACCGCGCGCAGCACGTGCCGCTGGTCCGCCATGCCCGCGTAGCGGGAGAAGTCCAGGGGTTCGCCGAAGCGGACCGTGACGGGCACCAGGCGGGGCAGCCGCCGCCCCGCGGGCTGGGCCTCGAACGTGCCGATCATCGCGCACGGCACGACGGGCGCGCCGGAGCGGATCGCCATCTCGGCGACGCCGACCTTGCCCTTGTACAGCCGTCCGTCGTGCGAGCGCGTGCCCTCGGGGAAGATGCCGAGGAGCTCGCCGCGGCCTAGCACCTTCACGCCCTCCTCGACGGCGGCCTGTCCCGCGCCGCGGCCGGAGCGGTCGACGGGTATCGCGCCGAGGCCGCGGAAGAAGGCGGCGGCGAGCCTGCCCTTGAGGCCGCGGCCGGTGAAGTACTCCTGCTTGGCGAGGAAGGTGATCCGGCGCCGGAGGGTCACGCCCATCAGGAACTGGTCGGTGAACGACTGGTGGTTGCCGGCGACGATCGCCCCGCCGTGCTGCGGGACCCGCCCCAGCCCCTCCACCCTCGGCCGGAAGAGCCACCGCAGCAGCGGGACCAGCACCACGGCCTTGAACGCGCAATAGAACATGCAAACGCCCTTCTCCCAGAGAGCCCCCCGCGCCCGGGCACGCTACTCGCGGGTATGGATCAGCGGGAGAAGGCCGATTGAGCCAGTCCGTGGCCGGTTGGTTACGGACGGCGTCCGTGCAGGATGCCCCACTGCAGCCGTCCGCGGCGCGCGGCGTCCACCCATACGGGCAGGTTCTCCTGCAGGTGGCCGAGGTAGGCGGCGCCGATGCGCCCGCCGAGCTCCGCCGCGCGCGCCGCCGTCTCCTCGGTCAGCCGGACATAATGGTTGACCAGTTGGCCGCTGTGGTCGTCGAATCCGATGCCGGACAGGCCGAGGCGGGAGAGCCGGTCGCGGTAGAAGGACACGGTGGCCAGGGCGTCCACGCCGAGGCGGGAGACGGCCGGGCGCAGCGCCTCCGCGGAGGCGCCCTCGGCGGCCATGATGTCGGTGAAGGCCAGCACGCCCCCGGGCTTGAGCACGCGGGCCGCCTCGCTCAGCACCTTCGGCCGGTCGCTGCTGTGGCAGAAGGCCTCCAGGGAGCACACGGCGTCGAAATGGCCGTCGGGGAACGGCACGTCGTGGAAGGAGCCGGTGACGACCTCGACGAGGCCGTCGAGGCCGCGCTCGGCGTTGACGGCGCGGTGCCGCTCGTTCTGGGCGGCGCTGAGGTTGAGGGCGACGACGCGGCAGCCGAAGCGCTCGGCGAGCCGGCGGGCGGTCCCGCCGTATCCGGAGCCGAGGTCGATGACGGTGCCGCCGGGGCCGAGGCTGCCCGCGAGCCGGTCGGCGACCTGCTCGACGGTACGGCGGGAGGCCTCGGCGATCGGCTCGCCGGGGCGGGTGTAGATGCCGGTGTGGATGTCCTCGCCGCCCCAGACCGCGTCGTAGAAGGCGTCCACGTCGCCGGAGTCGTAGTAGCTGCGCGTGGCTTCCTCGTTCGCGTCCTGGTTCGCTTCCTTGTGCACAGGTGCTCCTCTCGCCCGCAGGACCGGTCGGGATCAGCCTCGCCTCCGCCCGGGTGGCTGACACAGGCACGATTCAGCCATGATCGGGTCGCGTCAAGGGATCAGGGCCCGCAGCAACCTGACGTACGGGCTCCAGCGTGCGGGCTTCACAACCGTCCCCGTGCAGGCGCGTTCGGCCAGGTCGAGGCTGTCCTCCAGGCACGCGTCGTGGAGCGGGCGCCAGAGGAGCGGCCAGGCGAGGCGGGCCGGGCCGCGGGCGCTCATGGAGAGGGTGTGGCGCAGGACGGTGTGCCCGTCCGCGGCGGGCAGGGCGGCGTATTCGTGGAAGCCGTGGAAGCCGCGCGGCCCGGTGAAGGCGAAACGGACCCACGTGGCGGGGACGTAGGCGGCGACGGTGTAGCGGACGGGGCCGTGGCCGCCGGCCGCTCCCGGCCCGAGGGGCCGGTCGAAGGCCATGGGCGGCCAGGATGCGCGCGGCCACAGCCGGTCGCCGTCGCTCGCGAGGGAGTCGATCAGCGCCCCCGCCTCGTGCTCCGCCACGGGCAGCAGGCGCTCGTGCACGTTGTGGACGTCCATGGATCCTCCGTCTCCCGGAAGCAATATGGAGAGGTGCCTCTAATATTGTGGAGAGTACTCTCCAACTCATGGCCCGACCACCCCGTTTCGACCTCGATCAGCTCCTGGACGCCGCCGTACGACTGGCCGCGGCGTCGGGACCGGCCGGCGTGACGATGTCCGCGGTCGCCAAGGAGGTGGGGGCTCCGAGCGGTTCGGTGTACCACCGCTTCGCCGGGCGGACCGTCCTGCTGGCCGAGGTGTGGCTGCGGACGGTCGAACGCTTCCAGGAGGGCTGGTTCGCCGCCCTCGAAGGGGAGGCCGACCCCCGGCGGGCCGGGAGCGCGGCGGCGCGCCACGTCGTCGCCTGGAGCCGAGCCCATCCGCAGGAGGCGGCCCTCCTGCTCTACGGGGCCCGCG
>NZ_JBAMDC010000417.1:0-5475 GCF_036961605.1 Streptomyces sp. KLMMK | reverse complement strand
GACCAGCCCGCACAGGGCGGCCCAGCCGTGCGCGCCGTCCCGGGCGAGGAAGACCGCGCGCGGCGCGGACTCGTCGACGAAGGCGCCGCCGCGCACGGGGGTGCGCAGACGGTGTGCGGACGGCCGCGGCGGCTCGTCCCGTACGGCCAGGTCCACGCCGAAGACCGGGCGCACCCCGGCCCCGGCGCTCGCCCTGGCGAACCTGACCGCCCCGGCGAGGGTGTCGCGGTCGGTGAGCGCGACGGCGTCCATGCCGCGCTCGGCGGCGCGCTCGGCCAGCCGCTCGGGGTGCGCGGCGCCGTACCGCATCGAGAAGCCGGATGCGGTGTGCAGGTGCGTGAACGTGTTGAGCCCGGCCATCGCACCTCCTGCTGTTCCTGTCACCCCCTGGCCGAAAACCGCCCTCTCCATCCACCATAAACCACACTCTCGAACATTCGTGCGAACGCGTGTGCGAGGCGGTGTACGGGGTGGTGTGCGAGGTGGTGTGCGAGGTGGTGTGCGAGAGGTGTGCCGGGGGTTCGATCACCCGGACAGCCCGCACCGCCTGCGGCGGCCCCCCGCACCCCGCAGGCTCGGGGCATGCCCTCATTCGCCCAGGAACTGCGCAGCGCGGTGACCACCCGGGCCGCGGTCCTGGTGATCGGCGCCCTGGTGCTCCAGCTCGCCTTCATCGCCTCCTACGTCGGCGCCTTCCACAGCCCCCGGCCGAAAGAGGTCGCCCTCGGCCTCGTCGCCCCCCGGCCGATCGGCGCGCAACTGGAGGAACGGCTCGACAGGCTGCCGGGCAGGCCCCTGGACGTGCGCACGGTGGACGGCGGCGAGGCCGCGGCCACCGCGCAGATCCGCAACCGCGACCTCGACGCCGCCCTCGTCGTCGACCCGCGCGGCACCACCGACACCCTCCTCGTCGCCGGCGGCGCGGGCGCCTCCCTCGCCCAGGCCACCGAGGCGGTGCTCACCCGCGCCGAGGCCGTGGAGGGCCGCACCGTACGGGCCAGGGACGTCGCGCCCGCCGCGGCCGGCGACGCCCGCGGCCTGACCGCGTTCTACCTGGTGGTCGGCTGGTGCGTCGGCGGCTACCTGTGCGCCGCGATCCTCGCCATCAGCGCGGGCGCCCGCCCCGCCAACCCGCACCGGGCCGTCATCCGGCTCGGCGCCCTCGCCCTCTACGCGGCGGCTGCCGGCCTGCTCGGGACCCTCATCGCGGGCCCGGTCCTCGACGCGCTGCCCGGCAGCGTCCTCGGACTGTGGGGCCTGGGAACACTGGTGGTCTTCGCCGTCGGAGCGACGACGCTCGCCCTCCAGGGCCTCGCGGGCATCGTCGGCATCGGCCTGGCCATCGCGATCGTGGTGGTCCTGGGCAACCCCAGCGCAGGCGGCGCCTACCCGTACCCCCTGCTCCCGCCCTTCTGGAACGCCATCGGCCCGGCCCTCCCCCCGGGCGCGGGCACCTGGTCCGCCCGCTCGATCGCCTACTTCCGCGGCAACGGCATGACGGTCCCCCTGCTGGTCCTGTCGGCGTGGGCGGTGGCGGGGACGGCGGTGACGATGGTGTGTGCGGGGGCGCGGGGGCGGGAGCGGGGGGAGGACGTGGCCTGACGGAGAGGGCGTGCGATCCCGGAGCAGGCGCGCCCGGGCGGGCGGGTGGGCCCCGCCCCTGCTGAGGTGCTCTGCTGCCGTCTTGGGTCACTTATCCGCCGCCCTACGGCACACGTCGGTTGGTTTCCGGGCCCAAGTGCGTCCTGCAGCGCCGGGTGCACCCCTCTTGTCCCGGCCCATCCGGTCGCGGATGCTTGCCCCACTACGTCGTCGTCATCGCCGTCGCCATCCATCGTCACCCTCACCATCACCCAGCGGGGGACCCTCATGGCTCACCGGATCGGCCGCGCCCTCGGGCGCCGTGTGTCGGCTGCGGCCGTCACCGCCGTCACCACGTTCACCGCGGCCGTCGTCGCCGCGACGTCGGCCGCGCCCGCCGGTGCGACCGGCGCACCTGCCTTTCTGGAGGCCGGGGAACTGCCCCCGCACGCCGGGTCGGTGTGGCACGCCGGGCCCGTGACGAGCGGGGTGCCCGACCCCGTGCCCTTCTGCGTGGGGGAGGCGCTGCCGGGCGCGACGTCGAGGTTCCGTCAGTTCTGGACGGACGTCGACACCAACGCCCAGCAGGTCACCGTGGTGGAGCGCGACGAGGCCGCGGCGCGGGGCCTGGCCGCCCTCCTCGACCGTGCGGTCCGGCAGTGCCCCGCCAAGGTGCAGCAGCAGGACCCGGACGTCACTGCGAAGTGGCGTGACTACGGTCGCGTCGACGCCGAGGAAGGGGCCCGCGTCCACGGTGTGCAGACCACGCACGCCCAGACCGGCAACGACGTCCACCTGTTCGCCGTCGGCCGCGACGGCAGAACGGTCACCGTCGTCCACTGGGGCGAGATGGGCACGTTCGCGCACGCGCCGGTCACCGCGTTCAAGGAGACGACGCGCACGGCGGTGGAGAAGCTGTACTGACGCCCGCCCGTACGCACGCCTCAGTGCGGCAGTTCCGTCCCCTTCGCCATGGGACGCGAAGACGGCCGCGCGGAGCCTACGCCCGCCCCCGCGCCCTCCTGAGGGACGAGAAGCCCAGCGACGCTGCCCCCAGCACCACCGGTATCAGCAGCAGCACCCCCGAGAAGGCCAGCACCCCGGCCGTCAGCAAGGAACTTGCCACCGCCGCGTACCGGAGCCACGTGCGGCGGGGGAGGAGGGCCAGGGCCGAGAGGAGGCCGGCCAGGGTGACCGAGGCGAGGCAGGTGGACGTCGCGCGCATGAGGCCGTCCAGGTCCGTCGTGCCCAGGGAGGCGATCGCGCCAACCCCGGTGCAGGCGACCGCCAGGACCGCCAGGCTGCGCCGGGGGACTTCGCCGGTGCCGCCGCCGTGGGAGAGCCAGCGCGGGGGCGCGCCGTCGCGGCAGAGGGCGGCGCCGAGGCGGGAGGCGCCGGCGAGGTAGGTGTTGACCGCGCCGAAGGTCAGGAACAGGGCGGCCACCGCGGCGATCGGCCGGGCGGCGGTGCCCGCGCTCTGTGCGAGCAGGTCGGTCAGCGGGGTGTCCGTGCCGGCGGCGGCCGGGCCGAGGGCGCCGATCGTCGTCACGGCCAGGACGAGGTAGAGGACCGAGACGACCGCCAGGGTGTACGCCGTCACCCTCGGCAGGTCGCGGGCCGGGTTCGCGAATTCGCCCGACAAGTGGCTGGCCGCCTCCCAGCCCGCGAAGGCGAAGAACAGCACGCCCGCCGCCGAGCCCACCGAGCCCCAGCCGTGCGGCATGAACGGGGTGAAGTGCGCGGACGTCATGTGCGGCGCCGCCGCGACCGCCGCGCCCAGCAGCACCGCCGCCAGCAGGGCGACGAGCAGCAGCTGCACCCGCCCGGACAGGTGCAGGCCCACGCAGTTGGCCGCGAACGACGCCGCGATGACCACCGCTCCGATCGCCGCGGCCGCCGTGGATCCCCGTCCCAGCGCCCCCGCCACGTACTGACCGCCGATGAGGGCCGCCGCCACGACACCGATCGGCACGGCCCCGTAGAACCACCAGCCGACCGCCGCCGCGGCGCGCGGTCCGGCCGCCCGGTGGACGAAGGTGGCCACGCCGCCGCCGTCCGGGAACCGGGCGCCCAGCGCGGCGAACGAGAGCGCCACCGGCACGCTCGTCACGAGCAGGACCAGCCAGGCCAGGATCGAGGCCGGGCCGGCCGCGTCGGCGGCCAGGGCGGGCAGGGCCAGGACGCCGGGGCCGAGGACGGCGCCGGCGCACAGGGCCGTGCCGCTGCCGATGCCCAGCCGTCGAACGGACGGCCGGGCAGGGGCGGGGGTATGGGTGGTTCGTACGGTCACGGGGGCTGAAGCTAGCCGTACCAGTGGGGGAAAAGGGGACTCGCCGAACGAAATTCGGTGCGTGCGGCATCATGTGCCCCTATGGACGACATAGATTCGGCGATCGTCAGGGAACTGCAGCGTGATGCACGGCAGACCAACCGCGACCTCGCCCGCACCCTCGGCATCGCCCCCTCCACCTGCCTGGAGCGGGTGCGGGCGCTGCGTCAGCGGGGTGTGATCACGGGGTACCGCGCGACGGTCGACCTGGGAGCGCTGGGACGGCCGGTGCAGGCGCTGCTCTCGGTGCGGATCCGGCCGATGAGCCGGGAGGTCATCGAGGGCTTCAAGGCGTACCTCATCGGGCTGCCGGAGGTGCTCAACGTATACGTCGTGGCGGGCGGCGACGACTTCCTCGTCCACGTCGCCGTGCCCGAGGTCGACGACCTGCACAGCCTCCTCATGGACCGCTTCTCCGGGCGCCGTGAGGTCGTGGACTTCCGCAGCTCCGTGATCTACCAGCACGTGACCAAGGACGTGGTGGGGCCGCTCGTGGCAGGGTGACGGCATGGACGCAAGCAGCCCTACGGACCCGAGTCGCCCCACGGGCGCGGGCAGCCCCCGTACCCCTGCCCTCGACCTCATCCGCACCGTGGTCGACCCCGGCAGCTGGAGCTGCTGGGACGAACCCGTCGGCGTCACGACGGACGACCCCGCCTACCGCGCCGACCTCCTCGCCGCCCGCGAGCGCACCGGCCTCGACGAGTCGGTCGTCACCGGCGAGGGCCGGGTGCGCGGCCGCCGAGTGGCCGTCGTGGCCTGCGAGTTCCGGTTCCTGGCCGGGTCGATCGGCGTCGCGGCGGGGGAGCGGCTGGTGCGCGCGGTGGAGCGGGCCACGGCCGAGCGGCTGCCGCTGCTCGCGGCGCCGGCGTCGGGCGGCACCCGGATGCAGGAGGGCACGGTGGCCTTCCTGCAGATGGTCAAGGTCACCGCCGCCATCACCGACCACAAGGCGGCGGGCCTGCCCTACCTCGTCCACCTCCGGCACCCCACGACGGGCGGCGTCCTCGCCTCGTGGGGCTCGCTCGGCCACCTCACCTCCGCCGAGCCGTGCGCCCTCATCGGCTTCCTGGGACCGCGCGTCCACGAGGCCCTGTACGGCGAGGAGTTCCCGCCGGGGGTCCAGCTCGCGGAGAACCTGCTGGCCCACGGCCTGGTGGACGCGGTCCTGACGGCAGAGCAGCTGCCGGGGATCGTCGGGCGGGCGCTGGCGGTGCTGTGCGACGACCGCCGGTCCGGTGTGCGATCCGACGACCGTTCCGGCGTGCATTCCGATGTGCGTTCCGGCGAGTACCCCATGACGGCCACGCCCTCCGTCGTCCCTTCCGCTGTCCCTTCCGCGGTCCCCTCCTCCATCGTCCCCTCCGCCGCCGAATCGATTCGCCGCTCCCGCGACCCCGAACGGCCCGGTGTGCGCGAGCTGCTGGACGCCGCGGCCACCGACGTCACCCTCCTCAGCGGTACGGGCGCGGGGGAGCGCGACCCGGGGATGCTCCTCGCGCTCGCCCGCGTCGGCGGTACGCCCTGCGTGGTGCTCGGCCACGACCGCGGCAGCCGTCACGACG
>NZ_JBAMDC010000416.1:0-5490 GCF_036961605.1 Streptomyces sp. KLMMK | reverse complement strand
GCCCGAAGAGGCCCGCCTGGCCGCCTCCTGGGACCGGGATCTCGACGCCCTGGCGGGCGAGCTCCGCCGGGCACGCGCGCGTGAGCGCGACGTGCCCCTGCCCGCCTCGCTCAGCGCGTGGCAGCTGGTCCGGCTCGCCGCGGACCCCGACGGGTTCGCACGCGAGCTCGCCCGGCCCATGCCGCGCCCGCCCCAGCCCGCCGCCCGCCGCGGCACCCGCTTCCACGCCTGGATCGAATCCCGCTTCGAGCCGCTGCCGCTGCCCTTGCTCGGCCCCGACGAGCTGCCCGGCGGCGCGGAGGACGACTTCGGCCCGGAGATCGCCGACGAGCAGGACCTCGCCGAGCTCAAGGAGGCCTTCGAGCGCACCCCGTACGCCCGCCGCGTCCCCCACCGGATCGAGGTGCCCGTCCAGCTCACCCTCGCGGGCCGGGTCGTCCGCGGCCGCATCGACGCGGTCTACCGCGACCGGGGCCCCGGCGGGGACACGTACGAGATCGTCGACTGGAAGACCAGCCGCGCCCACGACGCCGACCCCCTGCAGCTCGCGATCTACCGTGTCGCCTGGGCCGAGCAGCACGGGATCCCGCTGTCCTCGGTCACGGCCGCCTTCGTCTACGTGCGCGACGGCGGGACCGTCCGCCCGGACGGCCTCCCCGACCGCGCGGGGCTGGAGCGGCTCCTCCTGGGGGAGCACCCGTGAGCAGGCGTGATGACGGAAGGTGTGTCCGGCGGTACGCCGGGCCGGTCATGGTCACGCCGTGCGTCCGGATAGGCTCGACGGCATGAGCGAGACTCCGGACAGCGCCGTCCGCGCGTTTATCGAAGGCCACCGCGCCGCGTTCCTCGACGATCTCGTCGAGTGGCTCCGCATCCCCTCCGTGTCGGCCGACCCCGGCCGTTCCGGGGACGTGCGCCGCAGCGCCGAGTGGCTGGCCGCGAAGCTCACGGAGACCGGCTTCCCGACCGCGGAGGTCTGGGAGACCGACGGCGCCCCGGCGGTGTTCGCCGAGTGGCCCTCGGGCGACGAGGGGGCCCCGACCGTCCTGGTCTACGGCCACCACGACGTCCAGCCCGCCGCCCGCGAGGACGGCTGGCACACCGAGCCGTTCGAGCCCGTCGTCAAGGACGGCCGGCTGTACGCCCGCGGTGCCGCCGACGACAAGGGCCAGGTCTTCTTCCACACCCTCGGCGTCCGCGCCCACCTTGCCGCCACCGGCCGCACGGCGCCCGCGGTCAACCTCAAACTGCTCATCGAGGGCGAGGAGGAGTCCGGCTCGGAACACTTCGCGGACCTCGTCCGGGCCCGCGCCGACCGCCTCGCGTGCGACGCGGTCATCGTCTCCGACACCGGCATGTGGTCCGAGGACACCCCGACCGTCTGCACCGGCATGCGCGGCCTCGCCGACTGCCAGATCGACCTCTACGGCCCGGACCAGGACATCCACTCCGGCTCCTTCGGCGGCGCGGTGCCCAACCCCGCCATGGAGGCCGCCCGGCTCGCCGCCGGCCTGCACGACGAGAACCTCCGCGTGGCGATCCCCGGCTTCTACGACGGCGTCGTCGAGCTCACCGACCGCGAGCGCGAGCTCTTCGCCGAGCTGCCCTTCGACGAGAAGCGCTGGCTGCGCACCGCCCACTCGCACGCCCCCCTGGGCGAGGCGGGCTACAGCACCCTGGAGCGCATCTGGGCCCGCCCCACCGCCGAGGTCAACGGCATGGGCGGCGGCTACCAGGGCCCCGGCGGGAAGACCATCGTCCCGTCCGCCGCCCAGCTGAAGCTGTCCTTCCGGCTTGTGGCGGGTCAGGACACCGACCACGTCCAGCAGGCCGTGCGCCGGTGGGTGGCCGACACCCTCCCGGACGGCATCCGCCACGAGATCACCTTCTGGGGCGCGACCCGCCCCTGCCTGACCCCGCTGGACCACCCGTACCTCCGGTCGGTCGTGCGGGCCATGGAGCGCGCCTTCGGACAGAAGGTCCGCTTCACCCGCGAGGGCGGCTCCGGACCCGCCGCGGACCTGCAGGACGTGCTCGGCGTCCCGGTGCTCTTCCTCGGCATCTCGGTGCCCTCGGACGGCTGGCACGCGCCGAACGAGAAGGTCGAGCTGGACCTCCTGATGAAGGGCGTCGAGACCTCCGCCCACCTGTGGTCCGACCTCGCGGCCGCGGGCGCGTCCGGGACGGGGCCCGGGGGAGGGCTCGCCGGCTAGTCCGCGCACCACAGACGACCATTCGCAGGGATTCGTAGGGGGAGTTGGAAGCAGCAGTGACCACCTGGACCGATCTCTCGGCCGCCCGGCCGATCACCCTCACCGCCGAGAGCGGCATCGACCGTGCCGCCCACCACCGCCTGGACGAGGCGTGGCTCGCCGCGGCCTGGAGCCACCCCTCCACGAGAGTCTTCGTGGTCTCCGGCGGCCAGGTACTGATCGACGACACCCCCGACGGCCGCACCGAGCTCGTGATGACGCCCGCCTTCGAGGCGCCCGTCACCGAGACGCACCGCTACTTCCTCGGCGAGGACGCGGACGGCATCGCCTACTTCGCGCTGCAGAAGGACGCCCTGCCGGGCCGGATGGACCAGTCCGCGCGCCCCGCCGGGCTGCGCGAGGCCGGCCTGCTGCTCTCGCCGCGCGACGCCGGCCTGATGGTGCACGCGGTGGCCCTGGAGAACTGGCAGCGGCTGCACCGCTTCTGCTCGCGCTGCGGCGAGCGCACGGTCGTCGCGGCCGCCGGCCACATCCGCCGCTGCCCGGCCTGCGGCGCCGAGCACTACCCGCGCACCGACCCGGCCGTGATCATGCTGGTCACCGACGGGGACGACCGCGCGCTGCTCGGCCGCCAGATGCACTGGCCCGAGGGCCGCTTCTCCACGCTCGCGGGCTTCGTCGAGCCGGGGGAGTCGCTGGAGCAGGCGGTGCGGCGCGAGGTCGCCGAGGAGGCGGGCGTCGTCGTCGGGGACGTGGAGTACGTCGCGAGCCAGCCCTGGCCGTTCCCGTCCAGCCTGATGCTGGGCTTCATGGCGCGGGCCACGTCCTGCGACATCCAGGTGGACGGCGAGGAGATCCACGAGGCGCGCTGGTTCTCGCGCAAGGAGCTGCGGGCCGCCTTCGCCTCGGGGGAGGTCCTGCCCCCGACCGGCATCTCCATCGCGGCCCGGCTGCTGGAGCTCTGGTACGGCGAGCCGCTGCCGCAGAGCCAGTCCTGAGGAAGCCCTGAGGAACGCGTCACACGCGCGTTCCGCACGCAGACGGCGAAGGCCCCGGTCCGCGGACCGGGGCCGTTCTGTCTCCGCGCCCGCGCGTCAGGACGCCAGGGCCTGCTTGACCTGGGCCAGGGACGGGTTGGTCATGGTGACCGGCGCGGCGCCGCTGAGCGGGTTCACCAGGACCGTCGGGACCGTCTGGTTGCCGTCGTTCGCCTTTTCCACGAAGGCCGCCGACTCGGCGTCGTGCTCGATGTTGATCTCGTTGTAGGCGATTCCCTCGCGGTCCAGCTGGCTCTTCAGCCGGCGGCAGTAGCCGCACCAGGTGGTGCTGTACATCGTCACGGTGCCCGACATTCGACCTCGTGCCCCTTCTCTCGTGGTGGTGTTCCGGTCCGTTCCCGGCCGTGCCGTGGGTACCGATCCGGGTGTTGTTCCGGTGGTAGAACGTGCACCTGTCCACAGCCATTCCCGTATTCGTACGACTGCCGCGGCACCCCTGTGGACGGCATTCCCGGTCGCCCCCGCGAACCTGGCAGCATGGCGGGGTGACAGCAGCAACGCACTCCACTCTCTTCCCGCCGGTCCCGGACTCCCCGGACGCGGTGCTCGACGGGCTCGACCCCGAGCAGCGCGAGGTGGCGACGGCCCTCAGCGGCCCGGTGTGCGTGCTGGCCGGCGCCGGCACGGGCAAGACCCGCGCGATCACCCACCGCATCGCCTACGGCGTCCGGTCCGGAGTGCTCCAGCCCTCCAGCGTGCTCGCCGTCACGTTCACCAACCGCGCCGCCGGCGAGATGCGCGGCCGGCTCCGCCAGCTCGGCGCCGGCGGCGTCCAGGCGCGCACGTTCCACTCGGCCGCCCTGCGCCAGCTGCAGTACTTCTGGCCCAAGGCCGTGGGCGGGGACCTGCCGCGCCTGGCCGAGCGGAAGGTCCAGATCGTCGCCGAGGCCGCGGCCCGCTGCCGCATCCGCCTCGACCGCACCGAGCTCCGCGACGTCACCGGCGAGATCGAATGGGCGAAGGTCACCCAGACCGTCCCGGAGGACTACCCGGCCGCCGCCGCCAAGGCCGGCCGCGACATGCCCCGCGACCCCGCCGAGACCTCCCGGGTCTACGCCGCCTACGAGGACCTCAAGCGCGACCGCGGCGTGATCGACTTCGAGGACGTCCTGCTGCTGACCGTCGGCGTCCTGCAGGACCGGCACGACATCGCCGAGACCGTCCGCCGCCAGTACCAGCACTTCGTCGTCGACGAGTACCAGGACGTCAGCCCCCTCCAGCAGCGCCTCCTGGAGCTGTGGCTGGGCGACCGGGACAGCCTGTGCGTCGTCGGCGACGCCAGCCAGACCATCTACTCCTTCACCGGCGCCACCCCCGATCACCTGCTGAACTTCCGCACCCGCCACCCGCACGCCACCGTCGTCAAGCTCGTCCGGGACTACCGCTCCACCCCCCAGGTCGTCCACCTGGCCAACGGCTTGCTCTCCCAGGCCCGCGGGCGGGCCGCCGAGCACCGCCTGGAGCTCGTCTCCCAGCGCGAGGCCGGCCCGGAGCCCGTCTACGGCGAGTACGCGGACGAGCCCGCGGAGGCCGAGGGCACCGCCCGCCGTGTCCGCGACCTCATCGACTCCGGGGTGCCCGCGAGCGAGATCGCGATCCTCTACCGCATCAACGCCCAGTCCGAGGTCTACGAGCAGGCCCTCGCCGATGCCGGGGTGCCCTACCAGCTGCGCGGCGCCGAGCGGTTCTTCGAGCGGCCCGAGGTGCGCGAGGCCGGGCTGCTGCTGCGCGGCGCCGCCCGTGCCGGCGGGGGCGACACCCAGCTCGCCGGCGCCGATGACGTCCCGTCCCAGGTGCGGGCCGTCCTGGGCACCCGCGGCTGGACGGCCGAGCCGCCCACCGGCTCGGGGGCGGTGCGGGACCGCTGGGAGTCCCTCGCGGCCCTCGTGCGCCTCGCCGAGGACTTCGTCCGGGCCAGACCCGCCGCCACCCTCGCCGATCTCGTGGCCGAGCTCGACGAGCGGGCGAGCGCCCAGCACGCCCCCACCGTCGAGGGTGTGACTCTCGCCTCACTTCACGCCGCCAAGGGCCTTGAATGGGACGCCGTGTTCCTCGTCGGCCTCGCCGAGGGCATGATGCCGATCACATACGCCAAGACGGACGAGCAGATCGAGGAGGAGCGCCGCCTCCTCTACGTCGGCGTCACGCGGGCCCGCCGCCACCTCTCCCTGTCCTGGGCGCTCTCCCGCACGCCGGGCGGCCGCCCCTCCCGGCGCCCC